>JBGOUW010000511.1:0-3636 GCA_041477755.1 Binatia bacterium | reverse complement strand
GCCGCTGAAGACTTCCGTCGCCGGCCCCGTCATCATGACGTGCCCGTCGGTCGCGCGCCACTCGATGGCGAGATCGCCGCCGCGCAGCCGAACTGTTACGCGGCGTTCGCTCTTCCCGTTCAGCACCGCCGCCACCAACGCCGCGCACGCGCCGGTGCCGCACGCTTCGGTTTCGCCCGAGCCGCGCTCCCACACCCGCATGCGCAACTCGCGCGGGCTGACCACTTGAATGAACTCGGTGTTGACCCGCTTCGGGAAAAACGCGTGGGCTTCGAACTGCGGGCCAATCGATGCGACTGCCAGCGGCGCGACGTCATCGACGAATACCACGCAGTGCGGATTGCCCATCGACACGCAGGTGACGCGCCACGTCTGCCCGCCGACCGCCAGCGGCGCGTCGATCACTCTGCCTTCGGCGGCCACTGGAATGAGCGGACCGTCGAGAATCGGCTCACCCATATCGACCGTGACGCTGGCCACGCGATCACCATGCAGTTCGAGTTGCAACTCCTTGATCCCGGCGTCGGTTTCGATCCGCATCGGATTGCGCCGTGCGAGACCGTGATCGTAAGCGTACTTGCCAACGCAGCGGATCCCGTTGCCGCACATCTGCCCGCGGCTGCCGTCGGCGTTGTACATCTCCATGCGACAGTCGGCTGCACCCGAAGGACAGATGAGGATGAGGCCGTCCGAGCCGATCCCTGTGTGCCGTGGGCTGACGCGACGCGCCAGCGCCGCGGGATCGCCCACTGACTGGGCAAACGCATCGACGTACACATAGTCATTGCCGAGTCCATGCATCTTGGTGAAACGGAGGGTTTCCATGATGAGCTGCTTGCGCGAGAGCAGTACCACGCGCGGATTCAGCGGGTCAATTTCTAGCGCGCCGGCACGGGTGCCGAATTCCCACGAGCGTGCGGGGTCGGCATCGCGGCCGGTGGGATTTCACGCGTCAGCGCCACGGCGTTCGAGGGCTCACTCTTGTAGCCATCGTCCGTCGCCGCCACTACACGGTAGAGGTAGCTGCGGCCGACCTGCGGCTCGGAATCGAGATAGCGGAAACTCTTGGCCTGGCGGAAGCGCTCGCGGTCGTTGAGTTCGATTGTGGTCAACAGCTGGAACCCCACGGAACCGTCGCCCGGTGCGCGCTCGACAATGAAGCCGCCGAGTTCGAGCAGCACTGCGCCGTCGACGTGTTTCGCCGGACGGCCCCACACCAACATAACGCCATCGCGCTGATTCTCGGCGCGCAGATCCGTGATCGCTTGCGGCGCCACCAGTTCGGGCGGTTTGGGAATCGATCGGCGGCCACACGCGATCACTCCGAGCGCGGCAACGACCACAACCGCCCACACGCGAGCAGCCCGCACCACCTTCAGGCTTGCCGGTGGCATCAGTAGCACCGGCATCTTGCCGGTGTGCTCAGCGTCGCGCACCACTACCGTTCTCGCAGCGCCCGGCGCACGTTGCTCGACGACGTTCCACCCGGCGCGCGCCGCCGATTCACCGCGGCCTCCAACGTCAGCCAACGACGCACGTCGCGATCGAAGTGCGGTGAGAAGCGGCGCAGCTCAGCGAGGGTGAGCTGATCCAGAGTCGCGCCGCGCTCGATGCAATCGCGCACCACCGTGCCGACGATGCCGTGCGCTTGACGGAACGGCACGCCTTTGGTCGCCAGGTAGTCGGCCAACTCGGTCGCCAGGGTAAAGCCGCTGTTGGCGGCCGCGCGCATGCGGTCGGCGTTCACCCGCAGGCGCGGCACCATCGCCGTCAGCACTTCGAGGCTGTCGTGAATTGTGTCGAGACTGTTGAACACGATCGCCTTGTCTTCCTGCAGGTCGCGATTGTACGCCAGCGGCAACCCTTTCAGCACTGTCAGCAGCGCCATCAGGTTGCCGTACAGGCGGCCGGTCTTGCCGCGGATCAACTCGGCGACGTCGGGATTCTTCTTCTGCGGCATCATCGAGCTGCCGGTGGCAAAGCTGTCGGGCAACTCGATGAAGCGAAATTCCTGCGCCGACCACAGCACGATCTCTTCGGAGAACCGACTCAGGTGCATGCCGAGCGTGGCGGCAGCGGCGAGGAACTCGACCGCGAAGTCGCGGTCGCTCACCGCGTCGAGGCTATTTGCGCTGATCGCGCTGAAGCCCAACTCCTTGGCGACGAACGTCCGATCGATCGGGAACGTCGTGCCCGCGAGCGCACCCGAACCCAGTGGCAGCACGTCGACGTGGACGCGGCAGGCGGCGAAGCGTTCGCGATCGCGCCGCAGCATCTCGACATAGGCCACGAGATGGTGTGCAAACAGCACCGGTTGCGCCGGTTGCAGATGGGTGTACCCGGGCATGATCACATCCCGGTGACGGCGCCCCAAGTCGCGCAGCGCCGCTTGCAGTTCGCCGAGCAATTGATCGACGATCGCGATGGCTTCCTTCAGATAGAGGCGGAAGTCGGTGGCTACTTGATCGTTGCGGCTGCGCGCGGTGTGCAGTTTGCCGCCGACCGCGCCGATCTTTTCGATCAAGCGCCGCTCGATCGCCATGTGGATGTCTTCGTCGGTGAGCGCGAAGCGGAAGCGGCCGCGCCGCAGTTCTTCGAAGATCTGTTCGAGCGCAGAGACGATGCGGCGCGCCTCAGCCGCCGGAATGATGCGCTGGCGCCCGAGCATGCGACAATGCGCGATGCTGCCGGCGATGTCTTGCGGAAACAACCGCTGATCGACCGCCAGCGAGGTCGTAAACGCATCGACGAGCCGATCGGTCGGCTCGCCCATGCGCCCGAGCCATGCTTTGTGTCCGGACTTGGCCTTGTGACCCCGTGCACGGTTGGATCGGATTACCGGTGTCCGCGCCATTGGCGCGGCACCTTAGCGGAAAGCACCGGTGAAAGAAATTGCGGGAGCCGAGCGCGGGCCATACTGGTGGTGCACCTCGCCGCGACGCTCGACTCCCTCACAACGGTCCGCGCTCACTGCTGCCGCATGACTTCCACTTCGACAACGGCACCGGCGTCGGTCAGATGGGACAACCATTTCTCGGTACAACGATCGAACATCGGACGGTCAGCCGGATCGATCTCCAGGCGCAAATGGACGAGCCCATCCTCGCGCACGGTCTGACGCACGTGATCACGTAGCGTTTGCAAATTGTAGCCGCTCACTTCGCCAAAGAAGTGAAAGGCATCATCACGACCTGAACGAATGACTGCATGCAACATGGTCCACTCCTGTAGTCTTGCGTGATTCGAAATGCGGCCCGGCGCCCACGGACACCTCGGGGGGAGAAGCATCCGCAGGTAGAGGCTGCCGGGCCGCAACCGAGCTCCGGCTAGAGGGTGTGGGACTACAGCGGTGGATCGGACTGGTCTCGCGCGGGGGGCAATTTGAGTCGATGGAGCGTCAGCGCCAGGCGCTGCAGACCCCGCGTGGGGATACGGTCAAAAGAGCACCGCGGCTCGTGAAAGAACCGGGCGTTCCTCGCCGGCTGGGCTTGAACGTGCGATAGCGGCTGTACGTCGCTGTCGCGCGGCTCCGAGGGCTCGGCCGACAATGCACGGTGGTGGACAGCCACGCCATGATGCCCGGGCCGCGCGAATCCTGTCGACGGGCGTACCGCCACAACCGACACCACCGCCATC
>JBGOUW010000315.1:0-6075 GCA_041477755.1 Binatia bacterium | reverse complement strand
TTAGTCCGGCTCCCACGCGACCGCGTGGATCCGCTGCGGTTCGGTGATGCCCTTGAGCGTCACCTCGCGAGGCGCGCCGAAGCGCGCCGCCGTGCTGCCGGTTGCCGTCTGCAGCGCCGCCGACACCAGGATCTCGCCGCCACGCGCAGTGCCGGCGATGCGAGCGGCGAGGACGACGTTCTTGCCGAAGAAGTCGTCGGCCTCTCGGATCACTTCGCCGGCGTGCAAGCCGATGCGTACGCGTAACGGCTCGTCCGCGTGCTGTTGATTGTAGGCGGTGAACGCTCGTTGCATGGCGATGGCGCAGCGCAGTGCGCGCTGCGCACTCTGGAAGACGATCATGAAACCATCGCCCTGCGATTTCACTTCGACGCCGCTGTGGGCCGCGACTTGCTCGCGCACCATGGCGTTATGGGCGCGCAACACGTCGAGCCATTGTCGATCACCGAGGCGCTCGTTGATCACGGTCGAGCCCTCGATGTCGCTGAACATGAGCGTGACCGAGCCGTCGGTCGCCGCAACCGAACGCAGATCGGGGCGGTGGCGTTGTACGTCAGCGGCCACGACCTCGATCGAGGTGGTCATCGTTCCCGAGTCCACGCCTTGCGCGCGCAACTTGAGTGCCAGCGCCATGTCGAGCCAACCCTTGAGGCCGAGTTCTTGCGACGTGGCGAGCGCGGCGCCGAGGAGGGTGCGCGCTTGCTCGCGATCGCCCGGGCCGTCGCGGTCGAGCCGCATGCGTGCGTAGTCGATCTGCGTGCGCGCTTCCCACGCGCGCGCGCCGAGCCGGCGATCCATCGCCAGCGCGTCTTCGAAGTGCCGCGCCGCGCCGTCGTAGTAGCGCATGACGCCCGCTAGGTTACCGAGGGCGCGCGTGGCTGCGCCGTAGGTGGTGGCGTGGGCAAAGTGTAGATACAGTTGTTCGTACGGCAACAGAGTCCGGTACAGCTCTTTCGCACACTCGGAGTCTCGCAGCAGCGTGCAGGTGTCGGCGAGAAGCGCAAGATTCATCAAGTAGTTGCTGTCACGTAAAGTTGCGAAGCCGGCCTGCGCGATGCGATCGAACTCCGCCCGTGCTTCCGCGTCGCGTCCGAGCTCGGCCAGGTAGCAGGCGAGATGGATGGAGTAGCCCTCGACATTCGGGTACAGCTCCCGGCCGCGGCGGGTGCCGCGTTCGACCTCGGTCAACCGACCTTGGAAGCGCCGCAGCGCGCCGACCTGCGTAACGAAGACCTGAAATGCTGCTTCGGGCGCATGCTCTCGTCGCCCCAATGCGGCCTGAATGCACCGTTCCGCTTCATCGAGATGGCCTCGCCACAGAGCGCGGTCAGCCAACGTCTGATCCACAATGCGGACGAAGTCCCGTTGTCTGAGCTCGACCGCCAGACGCTGCAAATGAACAAGCTCACGATCCAGGCCTTCGCCGTCTCCGCTCCGAATGCACTCGCGGAGGATGTTGGTCCGGGTGCGGAACTCCTGCTCGCGGTCACCGGTCTCGACAGCCAAACGCAGCGACTCGGTTAACAAGCCCCGCCGCTCGTCGCTCCGTACCGACAAGCCTAGGAAGAACACGCTAGCCTGCAAATGAATGGCAACCCGGAGCGACTCAGGGTCGTCAATCGATCGCGCCAGGTCGATCGCATGCCAGAGTCGAGCATCCCGGTCGTCATTCGTTTCGACCCAACCGCGGACCACCGTGAGCGCGTACAGTATCCGCACGCGCAGCAGGGTGGGGGCATCTCCGAGTCGCTCCATCGCCTCGTTGAGAGCCTGGCTGCGCTCTTCGATCGCGGACATGCTGAAAGGCGTCCCCACATTAATGGCCAGCCCGAGCGCGGCCCGCGCGAAGAGTTCCGCGTCATCCAGTTCGCGTGCGAGTGCGAGTGCACGCCGATCAGCCTCGTCCGCCTTCGGCACCGAGCCGGAGCAGATTTCCGCCGTCGCGAGCGCGAGCAGGATCTCGCACCGGCGCCGGCCGTCGACGGTCGTGGCGACCTCGAGAGTCTGCAACGCCCGCTCGTAGTGGTTGGCCGCTTCCTCGAAGGCCAGCAGCGCGCTCGCGCGCTCGGCGGCACGGACCGCGTAGTCGACGGCCTTGCCGACGTCGCCGCCGGGCGCGGCCTCGCAGAAGTGATGCGCCAGCTCGGCGAGATGCGGCTCGGGCTTGGCGCCGTAGAGCGCTTCGAGCACCTCGGCGGCGCGGCGATGTGAGCGAATGCGCTGCGCCGTGCGCAGCTCGCCGTAGAGCGTCTCGCGGATCAACGCGTGCGAGAAGCGGTAACGGCCGGCAACCGGCGGCAGCGGGGCGATGATGCGTGCGGCTTCGGCTTCATCGAGCGCTTCGGCAACCGCGTCGGCGGGCAACTCACTCACACCGGGGAGCACGCGCAGCTCGAACTCACGACCGAGTACGGCCGCGATCGTCAGCACCTGGTTGCAGCGATCGGAGAGCGTGCTGAGTCGTCGGCCAATCACTTGCCGTACACCTTGCGGAATCTCGACGCTCCACGATGCCACGGTGTCAGCCCGATCGAGACGCCCGTCCGACTGGAGGAGGCGCACGACCTCGGTGATGAAGAAGGGATTGCCTTCGGTCTCGCGGAACACCGCCTCCACGAGCGCCGTCGGCGGTGTACGGCCCGCTGTCAACTCGATGAAGCGCGCCACGTCGTCGCCGCTCAAGCCGCGCAACAGCACGCGTTCGCCGCGTTGATTTCTCGCCAACTCGGCGAGCGTCTGTTCCAACGGATGTTGGCGGCCGAGTTCGACGTCACGATAGGTGCCGACCAGGAGCAGGCGTGCGTCGCTGATTTCTCGCGCGAAGAATTCGAGTAGCAACAGCGACGGCTTGTCCGCCCAGTGTAGATCGTCGAGTACGACGACCAGCGGTTTGGCGCGCGATGCGTTCTTGAGAAACGCCGTGACGCTTTCGAACAGGCGGAACCGTGCCTGTTCCGGCTCGAGCCGGGGGGCGACCGGCAAGCCCGGCAAACGGTCGCGCACCTCGGAGACAACTTCGGCGATGTCCGCCGCGCCGGGCCCCATTTCCGCGGCGAGCAACTTCGGCTCGCGTTGATGGACATAGGCGCGGATCGCGTTCACCCACGGCCAATACGCCGGCGCGCCCTCGCCTTCGTGGCAACGCCCCCACAACACTTGCGCGCCACGCATCTGCGCGTAAGTGGCGAGCTCTTCCGCGGTGCGTGTCTTGCCGATGCCGGGTTCGCCGACCACGAGCAGAATCCGGCCGCGCCCGGAGAGTGCATCATCGAAGGCGGCACGCAGTTGGTGGGTTTCCTTGTCGCGTCCAACGAAAATGCCGCTCGCGAGGCGATCAAGTGGATTCACCGCAGGGCTGGGCGACGCAGATATCGTCCCGACGACGGAGTTGGGGGCGTTCGCGATTTGCGCGAGTCGCTCGCAAACGGTCGCAGCGCTGGCGGGGCGCTGCGCTGGACTCTTCGCGAGCAATTGCAAGGTGAGCGCTTCCAACTCGCGCGTGATGGCTGGATTGTGCCACGAGGGCGCGACCGGCGGTGTGTTGATGTGTTGACTGATCACCGCGACGACGTCATCGCCGAGAAAGGGTGGCCGGCCGGTCAGCAATTCGTACAGCAACGCGCCGAGCGCGTAGAGGTCGACGCTGGCAGTCACCTCGCCAGACAGGGCCTGTTCAGGCGCCATGTAGGCGGCAGTGCCGACCATCGTCCCCATCTGTGTCAGGCGCGTCTGATCAACGTCGAGTGCGAGACCGAAATCGCCGAGCTTGGCGGTGCCGTCAGTAGCGAGCCACACGTTGCCGGGCTTGAGGTCGCGATGCACCACCCCGCGGCTGTGCGCGTGTTCGAGCGCGAGGCAGATTTGCTGGGTGATGCGGAGAGCGTCGTCGGTGGACAAGGGCGCACGGCCGTACGCCGCTACAGTTTCCTCGCTGCCTACTGCACTCTGCCTACTGCCTACTGACCCACGCAGCAGATCATCCACCGATCCGCCGGCCATGTACTGACTGACGATGTAGGCTTGTCCGTCCTCCTCGCCGATGTCGTAGACGGTGACGATGTGTGGATGATCGCCGAGCCGCGCCATCGCTTGCGCCTCTCGCTGTACGCGCGCCCGACCGGCGTCGTCGAGCCCTTCGGTCTTGATCAGCGCGAGCGCGACATCGCGATCGAGCCGATGGTCGCGGGCGAGGTAGACGCGCTTGCGCGCACCTTCACCGAGGAGGCGCTGAATCTGGTAGCGGCCACTGGCTACGGATGCGCGGGGTGGATGCGGTGCGGGGTCGTCGGCAGAGGGGGCGGGTCTCAAACCCGCCTGTACGTCGGATTCCCCGAGCGCGAGACCACACTCATTGCAGAAGCGCTGTTGCGGCTGAATCGCCGCACCGCAGCGCGAGCACACACTCGGTGTCGCGATCGCTATGCCACATTTACCGCAGAACTTCGCGACCTCGGGATTCGTGTGGCCGCACCCACGACACTTCATGCGCTATTCTTAGTGCGGGAGCGCCATCGGAGACAAGGCACGGCAACAACTGCCGCGCGAGCCCTGGAGTGACTAGGATACTGGAAGCCGTGGAACGATGCGCTCGGCTTCACCGAGCTTGTGCACGGGCGGGCGATGCCAGAGCGACATCGCCCGCCTGTGTGTGCGGATGCTTACTGCGTGTTGAGTTCGACGCGACGGTTCTGCTGCATCCCGTCGACCGTCTTGTTGCTCGCCACCGGGGTCGACTCACCGAAACCGACGATCTTGACTAAGCGGCTCTTCGCGATGCCACCCTTCTCCAGGTAGTCTGCCACCGAGGTCGCGCGCTGCTCGGAGAGCTTCTGGTTGTACGCGTCGCTGCCCCGGCTGTCGGTGTGCCCTTCGACCGACACGTTCACGTCAGCGTTCTCCTTGAGAGTCGAGATCGCCTCGTCGAGGATCGGTCGCGCATCAGCTCGGATATTCCACTTGGCGGTGTCGAAGTGGACGCCGCGTAGCACGATCTTCTTCTTCATCATCGGCGCGGGCGGAGGCGGTGCTGGTGCTTCCGCTACGACGGGTGCCGGCTTCGGTGCCGGCGGCGGCGCATTGAAAGAGTATTTCATCGAGATGCCACCGGTCAGCCACTGCGCGTCCGATGGACCCTGTTGACTGGCCACTTGCTGCGGCAAAAGGTTTGGTTGCGGCGCCATGTAGGCACGATTCCATCGCCCCGACACGCCGACCGCGACTTGCGGCGTGAGGTTGTAGTCGAGGCCGCCGCCGACAGAGAAACCAGGTGCAGAGTGGGTGAGGCTGCCGCTCACGCCGGCGAAGTACCCTCCTTGCGCCGTCGCGTAGAACTCGAAGAGTTCGCCCAACGGCAGCGACAAGCGCGGCCCGACCGCCCCACCGATCACGGTGGTCATTTGGTTCTGGTGGTCGAGTTGGTGAGCGATGTTGGGCTGACGATCGTTGTCGGGCTCCAGGGTTGTGGCGAGAAACTGCGCTTGCACGCCGAGGTACTTGTTGAACATGTACCCGGCGAACGGATTGCCGGCGACGCCCTCCTCAGCGTGCGCGCTGAAGTTGTCGTTGGTCGGCCGCGCGAAGCCAATGTCGACGCCGATGTATGGCCCCTCGGCGGCACGCACGGACGACGCGACGGCCAGCAGAGCTATCGACAGCGACGCAAGAAGCGTTCGTGAACGTTTCATATGCACCCTCCTTAACGCTATTGGCAGACAGGACAACGGCGACTGTTGGGCTCCGCTCCATCGTACCCATCCGCAACCTACCCGCCTCGCCAAGTAGGGGACTTCGAGCCGGAAGTCAAGGGCAGAAGCCGCTGTAAGTAGGTAAGCGGTCGTGTCTATCTGGTCTTGAAGCTTGGCCGCGCGATGCCCGGAGTCGGCGGCGGACATGACCGCCGTCAGGAGCCCCCGACGGTCCCGATCTGTACTGTCACCGCGGGCGCAACATCGAGGATGTCTGCCGATGGCTCGCGACGGGCAATGCGTTGGGCGTCGATACCATGCTGTTCGCGCAGCACCTGTTCGACGGACGCGAGGCGCCCCTCGGCCAGCGCGCGCAGTTCCTCGGGGGCTA
>JBGOUW010000380.1:0-4960 GCA_041477755.1 Binatia bacterium | reverse complement strand
TGTGGCATGCCAGCTTCATCGATCCAGCCGCGGGGATCACCACGATCCCCAACGCCGACGTCGGCGGCAGCCCCGATATCGCGCCCGAAATCGGCATCACCGGGACGCCGGTCATCGATGCGACAACCGGGACGCTGTATGTCGTCTCTAGGACGAAGGAGCCTGGCGGCTACGCGCAGCGCTTCTACGCGCTGGACCTGGCCACCGGCGCGGAGAAGTTCGGCGGACCGGTGACGATTGCGGCTGAGATTCCCAGCACCGGCCCGGACAACGTCAGCGGTATCCTGAGCTTCAACCCGCTCCGTGAGAATCAACGGCCGGGCCTGCTGCTGCATGACGGCACTGTGTACATCGCGTGGGCATCACACGGCGACGCAAAACCGTATCACGGATGGATCATCGGCTACGACGCGATGACGCTGGAGCAAGTAACCGTGTTCAACGCCACACCCGACGGAAGGGCCGGTGGGATCTGGCAGAGCGGCGCAGGCCTGTCGACCGATGCCGACGGCCATCTTTATGGTGCAACGGGTAACGGCACGTTCGACGCCGCCACGGGCGGCCGCGACTTCGGTGACAGCTTGCTCAAGTTGAGCACCAGTGGCGGTCTGCAGCTGATCGACTACTTCACGCCGTTCAATCAAGCCGCGCTGAACGCTAGCGACCTGGATTTTGGCTCCACCGGGGTGTTGCTGCTGCCGGATCAGCCCGGACTACATCCGCATCTCGCGGTTGTCGCGGGCAAGGAGGGCACCGTCTATCTTGTGGATCGTGACAATCTCGGTCACTTCAACAGCCGCGATGACTCCCAGATCGTGCAGTCGCTGCCAAAGATCCTTGGCCCTACCTTCGGCATGCCGGCCTACTGGAACGGCACGGTGTACTACTGGGCCGCCTCGGATGTGCTGAAGGCGTTTCGGCTCACTGACGGACTGTTGTCGACCGAACCGGTCTCGCAAGCGTCAGCTTCTTCGAGATTTCCCGGTGCCTCGCCGAGCGTCTCGGCGAATGGATCGAGTAATGCCATTGTCTGGGCTGTGCAGACCGACGCCTTCGGACGAAACGGCCCGGCGGTGCTGCGCGCATATGACGCGAGCGACTTGTCGATGGAGTTGTACAACAGCAGTCAGGTAGGCGGCGGTCGCGACGACGCCAGTCCGGCGGTCAAGTTCGTCTCACCGACGATCGCCAACGGCAAGGTCTACGTCGGAGGAAACAAGAGTGTAACCGTCTTCGGTCTACGCCAGCAGCTTAGCGCGCCGAGTGCGACCGCCATCCCGACGTTGACGATGACACCAACGTTCTCGCCGAGTGCAGCCATCACTCAAACGTCGACGGTGCAAACGCCGATGGCGACGCCGAATCTTACCCCGACGCCGAGTGCGACCAACATCGAGACGTTGATGGCGACACCGGCTCACACCGTCACGCCGACGAGAGCAGTGATGACCATCGCGGTGGCGACCGCAACACCGAGCGGGTTGCCAAGTCCGACGACAACTCCGAGCCCTCCAGCCTGCCCCGGGGATTGTGATGGAGACCAGGCGGTCACCATCGACGAGTTGGTGACAGGGGTGAACATCGCCCTTGGTACCGCACCCGCCAGTCAATGCCCAGCGTTCATTTGCAATGGCGAAGGCGAGGTGACCGTCGACTGTCTCCTCAAGGCGATCAATGCGGCCTTGCACGACTGTCCGGGCGCGTAAAGGGATTCCCGCGGTGGGCTACTCAAGCAGCGACGGATTCAGGAACCACCCGCGCCGCGGTTGATCGTGCGACCACGGGGGACGGTTCTACGCGTGCACTGCGCTCGCGGTGCCGATGAGCGTCTTGGTCGCGTCGGCCTTCTCGCTCCAGACGTCGAGATGGACGCGTGTCACTGTGCCTTCGCCATTGCGCTCGCGGATCTTGCCGCGCGTGGTCACTGTGTCGTTCCCCCACACGACGTTGACGAGATTGGCGGTCAACTTGCCGCCGAGGAACCAGCCTTCGCCGAAGGCTCTCGTCATGATCTCGGAGACGAAGCAGATCGACATCATTCCCTGCACGACGACGTCGGGGAAGCCGAGCATGCGCGCCATGTCGCGGTCGGTGTGGTAGTTCTTCTCGGGTCCGGAAAACGCCTCGCACATCGCCAGCGTGATCGCGCGGGTCGCCGGCGCGATCGCTTCGCCCGGCCCGTCGCCGATGTCGAAGCGGCGATCGCCACGCTTCTCGCGTTGCTTGTCGACCACGTCGAGGCGCGCATCGATCGGTTCTTGCACGAGGAAGCTCTGGTGCGTTCGGCTGCGCTGTAGCCAGCGCCCGTCGCTGTCGGTGATCAGCACCTCGTTGACGATGTAGTCGCGGTTGCGCTTGCGATAGCGCTCAACCACGGTCGAGCGCGTGCGCACGCTGCTGCCAACCGGCATCGGGGCGAAGAACTCCCACTCCTGCCGCGCGTGCAGATTGCCGATCAGGTTCGGCAGATACCAGTTCAGACGCCGATACACTTCGGAGTGAAACAGCAGTGCCGGCGCGACGGGTCCGCCGAACGGCGACGCGTCGTGATACCAGGGATGGCGATCGCCGGTGCCGGCTTCGTAGGTGGCGATCAGCTCAGGTGTGACTACACACTCGCGCCCGCCCACATCCTTCCCGACATAGACATCGTGATGATCGTACCGCATGGGTCCTCCGCAAATCGCCCATCGCGTATAGCACATCGCCAGAACAGAAATGGACCGACGTTGCGCAAGAAGAAATACGCGATGGGCGACTTCCACACAATTTGCCACCTCACAAAAAGGTGCTATTGCTGGCCGCGATCTATTGCTATGTCGACGCGGCCACTCACAGAGTTGCTGGGGTATCCTGCCGACGCGCGGTTGCTGATCATCAATGCCGACGACTTCGGCATGTGTCACGCCGAAAACGCCGCGACCGTCGCCGGCTTGAAACAGGGGGCGTTCTGCTCGGCCACCATCATGGTGCCGTGTCCGTGGTTCGCCGAAGCCGTCGAGTTCGGGCACCGTCAACGCGATGCGGATCTGGGGGTGCACGTCACCCACACCAGCGAATGGGAGCGGTACAAGTGGGGTCCGCTGCTCGGGCGTTCGGCCGTGCCGTCGATGGTTGATACTGGCGGGCATTTCCATCGCACCACCGAAGCGGTCTACGCGCACGCGCGACTCGACGAGGTGGAAGCGGAGACGCGGGCGCAAATCAATGCCGCGTTAGCAGCCGGTGTCGACGTCACGCACCTCGATTCGCACATGGGCACCCTGCAGCTCGACGTGAACTATCACGCCCTCTATGTCCGCCTGGCGGCGGAGTACCAGCTGCCGATTCGGATGGTGCGCGGCGAGCGACTGCGCGACATGGGCTTCGGCGCGATCGTCGATCAGGCTGATCGTTTGGGGGTGCTGCGGCCCGACTACTTCTACGTCGGTGGACCGCCGCGGCCCGAAGCCACGCCGAGCTTCTGGACAAAGTTGCTCAAGCAACTCCGCCCGGGTGTGAGCGAACTCTACGTTCACGCGGCCTACGACGCCCCCGAGATGCAAGCGATGAGTGACTCCTGGCGCCAGCGCTGCGCCGATTTCGATTTCTTTATGGCTCCTGCCACCAAGTCACTTCTGGGCGATCTGGGTATCACGCTGATCGGCTACCGGGCTCTGCGCGAGGTGCAGCGCCGCTTGACCCCATGCTGAGCGCGTTGCTCGCAACCGTGCTGGTGTTCGCCGGCGTCGGTGTGCTGCTCTACCTCGTCGCGGTGCTGTACAACGCGGTGCGGGCGAGCCTTGCCACGAGTGGGCGTGCATCGTCGCGCGCGCCGACCCGCTTGCCCGTCAACGGCGGGGTGATCGCCAACCTCGAGCGTTGGCGCATCAATCGCTACGTCGCGCGCGCGCGCCGCGGCGATGCGCTGCGCGAGCGCGGCGACCTCGACGGTGCGCTGCGCGAGTTTCAGGCGGCATTCTTCTTGTCCCCTATCCGCAGCCGCAGTCTCGCCAGCATGGTGGTGAACCATCACACTGGATTGCTGAGCCGGTTGCTGGCGGTCACCGAAGACGTGCAAGGCGGCACGGTGCGTCTGTTCTCGCTCGCCAAGGTCGATCGCCTGCTCAACGAACGCAGCGACCTGCAGCGCCGCTACTTCGTCAGCCGCAGCGCCGGCGACCGCCGTCATCGCGAGTTGGCGCAGCAGCTCACGCAGAACCGCCGCGAGCTGCAGGCCGCGCTCCGCCAACTCATCGTCGAGATCCAATCGTCGCGGCAGCCGACGCGGATGCAGTGATGGGCGTGGATCGTGTTCGTGACTCGTGCTCGTGGTCGGTAGAAGGGCCTCAAACACGATTCACGAGCACGACTCACGAGCACGAACTCACGACGTTGTCGCCTAGAAGCGAAGGTGGTAGGAGCCGCAGGTCCGTCGCCGAAACTCAGCAGGGGAGACACAGGAAATGGCCAAAGCCTCGCGGCTCGCGCACAGCCGCCGCATTGATCCGCAACCCATCGACGCGACGCTGTCGCTGACCGACCTCGTCGATCGGACGTTTCTCGCCTACAACGCGGCGCGCCTTCGTGAAGCCTGTCAGCTCTTTGCGCGCAAGATGCTGGAGCCGGATGTGACCATCGGTGTGAGCCTCACCGGGGCGCTCACCCCGGCCGGGCTCGGCATCGCGGCGATCATTCCGCTGATCGAGTCCGGCATGATCGACTGGATCGTCAGCACCGGCGCCAATCTCTATCACGATACCCACTTCGGCATTGGCCTGGCGATGCACGTGGGCACGCCCTTCGTCAACGACGTCACGTTGCGCGAAGAAGGCGTCGTCCGCATCTACGACATCTTCTTCGACTACGACGTGCTGCTGAAGACCGACGCGTTCTTCAAGCAGATGATCACCGCCCCCGAGTTCCAGCGCAGCATGGGCACCGCGGAGTTCCATCATCATGCCGGGCGCTACGTCGCGGA
>JBGOUW010000394.1:0-4817 GCA_041477755.1 Binatia bacterium | reverse complement strand
GGTCGCGTATTAGTAGTCTACGCTCCCCCGGACGCAGCGGGTGGGCACGGCAGCAGTAGCCCGAGGAGCAGGAGACCCAATGCGTTGTGCGAGCGAGCGTTCATTGCGCACCCTTCGTAGGCGACTCGCTCGGGCTTGTCAAGGCGGGATTTTCGACGACCTTGAGCGGATGCCGTCGCCCGCGCGCATGCAACAGCCAACGGCCGCGCACGAATAGCGAGCGCGCTGGTCCTGATAGCGCGAACAGCGTCGAGCCGGCGAATGCCATCCACTGCGGCTCGGCAATGAGCAAGTTGAGCACGAGGATCACGAGCACCAGCATCGAGAACGGATGGCGGCGGTGCAGCTGCAACTCTTTGAAGCTGAAATACTTCACGTTGCTCACCATCAACGCGGCCAGGCCGTAGATGACGAGCAACACCAACAGATGCTTGTGCGTGGCGCCGGCGCCGCCGTACTTGTAGTAGAGCAACACGGTCGCCGCGATCACGTCGGCGGCGGCCGGGATCGGTAAGCCGATGAAGTGGCGTTTTTCTACGTTGTCGTACTGCACGTTGAAGCGCGCCAAGCGCAGCGCGCCGCAGGTGACGTAGAGCGACGCGGCCAGCCAGCCCCAGTTTTGCCACGGCTCGAGCGCCCAGCGGTAGGCGAGAATGCCGGGCGCTACGCCGAAGGCGACGAGATCCGCCAACGAATCGTACTCGATGCCGAAGCGGCTGGTGGTGCGCGTCAGACGCGCGACACGGCCGTCGACGATGTCGAAGATCTGCGCCAGCAATATCGCCAGTGCGGCGAGTTGGAAATCGCCGTGCAGGCTGGCGATGACCGAGTAGAAGCCGGAGAACAAGCCGCCGGTGGTGAAGAGATTGGGCAGGATGTAGACACCCTTGCGTAGCGGCGCGGGCATGCCGCGGCCGCCGCGAATGACCCGCACACGTTCTTTTACTGCCATGAGCCGATCACCGTTTCGCCCGCAGTGGTGTGGTCGCCGACACGTACCCGCACCGCCACCTCGGGCGGCAGATAGATGTCCACCCGCGATCCAAACTTGATGATGCCACAGCGCTGTCCGCGCTCGACGTTCATACCGGGCCGAAGATAGCAGACAATCCGGCGCGCAAGGAAACCCGCGATCTGCACGAAGCACACGCGCCGCCCCTGCCTGTCCTCGACGACGATGGCGTTCTGTTCGTTGTCGAGCGAGGCTTTCTCAGCGAAGGCGCGGAAATATTTACCGTGATTGTAGTGCGTGCTCACCACCGCGCCGCTCACCGGATTGCGGTTCACGTGGACATTCAGAGGCGACATGAAGATGCTGACCTTGATCGTATCGGCCTTGAGAAAGCGATCCTCGCGCACCGGCGCGACGGTGATCACACGGCCGTCGGCAGGAGCGACGATCAGGCTTTCATCCGTCGGGGGAACCCGTTCCGGATCGCGAAAGAAGTTGAGCACGATTCCAAACAGTACGGCACCGACGATCCCACCAATCGCGCCGCCGAGCAGCCACAGCAGCAGCGCGATGCCAGCGGCGCCAGCGATCAGCGGATAGCCCTCGCGCGCAATTGGAAGCCCCGCCCAGTGAGCGGGCATCTCTCGGGTCGCCTCAGTGTCCACGGTGCGGGGACTATAGCGGAAGGGCGGCAGAGACCCAACTACGGTCCGCGGCTCGGCCGTCCTTACAGCTGCATCCCGTCTGGCTGGTCGGCAAACCGCAACTGCACTGTGTGATCCACCGCTATCCACAAGGGTTGCAGCACTCCACGTGTCTCGCGATCACCTCGCCACGCTGAGTGCGGGTTCAAAAACCAGGTATGAGATCGTTGACTGCGATGCTGGCATTGGGGGAACGCGACCGGATTGATCCGTTCGCCCCGCAGCACAACACGCGTGTCGGGATACCGAGCCCTAGTTGGATCCGGCGAGCGGAAGACCTCGACGCAATCGTCGCGCAGGGTGACGAGCCAGTATCCGGGGATGTTCGCAGTGGCGTAGATCGCTGACTTCGTCAGCCGATCCTGCGGGAGTGAGCGGTCGGCAACCTCGACCATGAGCAGCGCGGAAGTCGGATGGCTCGCGTCGTAGTCCGCGATGGCCCCCTGAAACAACCGCGACGTCCGGTTCTGGCGCTTAGGCTGGGCCGAGGATCAGCGGCAGCTGAACGCGGACGACGGCGCGCTTTCCGATCGCGTCTTTCAGCGCCTCCTCTGCGCGAGTCGTTGCGGATGCGTGCCGGGGGATTCTGTGGCGGCGTGGCCACAATGAGCCCATCGAGCAGTTCGACGCGATCATCTGGATGCAGTACTTCCCGATGGACGAGGCCGAAGTACTGATCCACCGTGTACCGCGTCTGTGCTTGGGCCGGTTGTGCGTTGTCGCGACCCTCGATGTGGGCAGGCACGGAAGCCTGCCACCCGGATCGTCAGTTCTTGCTCTTATCTACCAAGCGCTCCGAGGCGAGCCACGGCATCATTGAGCGCAGCTTGGCACCGACTTTTTCGATCGGGTGATTCTCGCCTTCTTTGCGCAGCTCTTTGAAGTGAGGCATGCCGCAGCGGTACTCGGTGATCCATTCGTTGGCGAACTTGCCGCTCTGAATGTCGGCGAGCACCTGCTTCATCGAGGCCTTCACTTCGGGACCGATGATCTTCTTGCCACGCGTCATGTCGCCGTACTCGGCGGTGTTGCTGATCGAGTAGCGCATGTTGGCGATGCCGCCTTCGTAGATCAGGTCGACGATCAACTTCACTTCGTGCAGGCACTCGAAATACGCCATCTCCGGCGAGTATCCCGCTTCGACGAGGGTCTCATACCCGGCGCGAATCAACTCGGTGAGACCGCCGCACAACACCGACTGCTCGCCGAACAGATCGGTCTCGGTCTCTTCCTTGAAATCGGTCTCGATCACCGCGGCGCGCGTGCCGCCGATGCCCTTCGCGTACGCGAGGCCGACGTCCTTGGTGTTCTTCGACGGGTCTTGATGGATCGCGAGCAGACACGGCACGCCGCGACCTTTCTGGAACTCGCTGCGCACGAGATGGCCAGGGCCCTTCGGCGCCACCATGAACACGTTGACGCCAGCGGGCGGGACGATTTGCTTGAAGTGGATGTTGAAGCCATGCCCGAAGGCGAGGTACTTGCCGTCACGCATGCCGGGGGCGATTTCGTTCTCGTAGATCTCACCGCCTTGTTCGTCTGGCACCAGGATCATCACGATGTCGGCCGCTTTCGCGGCGGCGGCGGTCTCCATCACCGTGAGGCCGGCGGCTTCCGCTTTCTTCCACGAGCTGCTGTCGCGACGCAGACCGACGACCACGTCAAGCCCGCTGTCGCGCAGATTGTTGGCGTGTGCGTGGCCTTGGCTGCCGTAGCCGATCACGGCGATCTTCTTGCCTTGGATATGCCGCAGATCGGCGTCCTTGTCGGAGTAGATGTTCACGCTGCTTGCTCCTTCCCATTGCGCGCGGCGAGCATTTGTATGCCGCGGTGCATCGCCACCTTGCCGGTGCGTGCGATTTCCACGATGCCGAGCGGGCGCAGGAGATCGACAATCGCGCTGATCTTGTCCTCGTCGCCGGTCAGCTCGATGATGTAGCTTTGCGCGCTCACGTCGATCACTTTGGCGCGGAAGATGTCGACGATGTTCATGACTTCCGCGCGGGTGGTCTCGTTGGCGGTGACCTTGATGAGCGCCAGCTCGCGCTCGACGTGCTTGGTGTCGAGGAAGTCGATCACCTTGATGACGCTGATCAGCTTGTTGAGCTGTTTGGTGATTTGCTCCAACACCTGATCATCGCCGTGGGTTACCAGCGTGATGCGAGAGACCGTCGGGTCGAGGGTTTCGGCGACCGTGAGACTCTCAATGTTGAAACCGCGCCCGCTGAAGAGGCCAGCGACGCGAGCAAGGACGCCGAATTCGTTTTCGACCAGGACAGAAATGGTGTGGCGCATGAGATCAGTGCGGTCGATATTTGCCGAGGATCTCCATGATGTGATCCTTGCCGGCGAGCTTGAGCTTCTGGAGGCGCTTCTTTTCGACTTCTTCTTCGGGGGTCAGGAAGTGCTTGTGCTGGAAAGTGGCGAGCTGCTTTTCGAGTACGAGGTGCTCCTCGTAGTAGCGGCGCAGCTCAACGTCCTTGTCCAACAGAGTACGGATCAACTCTTCTTCATGCTTCTCCATAGTGGGTCTCCATCAGGCAGGTGGCCGGAAGCTACCGCAGGGCTCGGTCACTGTCAAATTATCCCGATGCGGTGAAAGCGTCATGATTCCAGTGCGTTAACAAAATTTTCGCTCGGCCTCAGAGGCCCGAACGTAGAACGGCTCCACACTCGCCAACTCAGCCGCTGCACCTGCCGCGAGGCGTTCGCGCCCGATGGCCGCAACGGCCGCGCCAGACGGTGGCGCCGCAGCGAGCGGCAGTCGTTTGACCGCGGCGCCGAAGAGCTCAACCAGCACGTCTTCGTATTCGTCGACGCCATCACCAATGAAGACCACCTCGCCGCTAACAAAACGAGTCAGTTCGCGCGGAGCGATGGCCATCTCGGCAACCACGCGATCGAGCTGGTCGCCGCGCCAGCGAAAACCAGCGGCGTAGATCTCGCTGCGGCGCGCATCGAGGATCGTCCACACCGTTTCGGTACGCGAGCCGAGTGCGCGCGCTAGCGCTTCCAGCGTCGGCACCGCCACCAGGCGAGCGTTGGCAGCGTACGCCAACCCCTTCGCCGTGCTGAGTCCAACACGCAGTCCGGTGAACGATCCGGGGCCGGCCGACACCGCGATCGCGTCGAGTTCACTGATCGTGATGCCTACCCGAGCG
>JBGOUW010000592.1:0-3002 GCA_041477755.1 Binatia bacterium | reverse complement strand
CGACAGTCTCTCTGGGAGAGGGAACCGGCAATGCGGCGAGCCTTTCGGCCGCGTATGTCGCGGACATTTGTGATTCAGGACACTAGCCCCCAAACCCCAGCCCCTATCACCATACAAACGGCACCAGCCGCTTCACCTGACGCGCGTAGGCATCGTATTGGGCGCCGAGTTGCGCATGCAGGCGGCGCTCCTCTTGCACCGCGCGCACGGCGAGAGCCAGGACACAGCCGGCGTAGGTCAGCACGAGTACTGCGTGGCCAGCCACCAACGCGGGCGCCGCGGCCGCCATCAACATGCTCAAGTAGAGCGGATTGCGCACGATCCCGAACGCTCCGTCCTGCCGCAAATTGCGCGGAGGTTCGTCCGGTAGGCGGGTGAGGCGCAACGGGCCAATCATGACTCGCGCCCACAGCCAGAAACCCAACGCCAACGCGTAGAGGCCGAGCCCAATGCTGGCGCGCCACAGCGGAACGGCCGGCGCCACACTCACCAGCGCGCAGGCCGCGCTAACATGTACTCCCATGACAACCGCCGCCACGCGCGCCCACCGTTGCTCGGCGCGCCGGTAGAATGGCAACGCGTCACTCAGGGTTTCGGCGCGAAAGAGGTACAACGGCACCCAGCCGAGCGCGAACACGAACGCCAGCACCAACCCGAGTGTCATACCACCAATTTTGATTCCGGGCTGACCGATCGCAAACGCGCCAGCACACGGCCTTGCCACGTCAGCGCCAACAACCCGATGGCCATCCACAGCGTCTCGTGCAGCCGCATCACGACCCCAACGACAAACCCGGTCGCGGGCCGGCCGCTGGCGAGCGCCAGCACTCCCACCTGACTCGCTTCCAGCGCACCGAGTCCACCTGGCGCCGGCACGGTGTGAGCGACTCCGGTTCCCACCAGCGCCAGCAGCAGCGTCGGCAGATCGAGATCGACGGCGAAGCTGGCCAACAAGAAGTGATACTCGCACACCGTCAGCAGCTCGATAAACAGCGACGCCAGCACGCCCCACACGAAGGTGACCGGATGATCGCGGAAGAACTGCAGCAGGTGCGACTCGATGCGCTGAAGCGCCGGCATCCAACGGACCAACGGCACAAACCAGCGCTGCGCGCGCACGCCATAGAAGGGCGCCAGCGGCGGGACCCCGCGCCACAGCATCACCAGCGGGATCGACAAGACCGACAGCAGGCCGGCCATCATCAGGATGAGCGCCAGCGCGGTGCGGTGGAGCGCACCGAAGGCGTGAACCCATGCGAACACCGCGACAAAAACGATGAAGCACAACATGTTGCTGATCACCTCGAGGAGCCGATCGATCGATACACCCGCGCTGGCCGGCGCACCGGCCACGCCTCCCGCATAGAGCAACGCGATGCGCAACGGCTCGCCGGCTAGCTTAGCCGACGGGACGAGTGACCCAACCACGTCACCCGCCAACCGCACGGCGATCAATCGCGGCAGCGGTACGGGCGTACCCATCGCGTTGGCGACCATGTGCCAGCGGATTCCTTGCCCCACCCGCACCGCGACACCGAAGAGGCAATAGAGAGCGAGGGTGGCGGGGGACAATCGACCAAGGGCCGCCGCAAAATCGGTCAGACCAAAGTGCCAGCACAGCCACGCTAGGACCCCGACCCCCGCTATCACCGGGACCACCGGGACGACGGAACCGAGCCGTCGGGTCATGCCATCACCGCCGCGTTGCAGTCGGGGAAGACCTCCCCGATCGGCGCGAACGCGCGCGCGCGCAGCAGCGCGCGCAGATGTTCCGGTAGACGCCGACGGCCGGCCCGCAGAAACCAGCCGACCGCGCCGGGCACGGTGGGCGACGCCGGATCGAGCTCCCATGGATGCAGATAGAACACGCCGGCACCGACGTCGCGTTCGAAGCGCTCCACACACCGCCACAGCAAACGGGTCGGCACCATGCGCAGCCCCGCGCCGCTCGCCAGCGGCAGGTGCCAGAAGTACAGCATCCGCAGCACTCCGACCGGCACTTCCCACAACCCGTTGCGATGCCGAAACGGCGTGCGCGGACAGACCAGCTCCAACCCGGGCGGTCGATCGATAGCCAGAATACTCGAGTCGTACGCGATCCCGAGTTCCCGCAGCGTGTCGATCGGCCACTGGACATCCGCTTTGATCGAAAAGTAGGGCGCGCGATATCCCGCCACACGCCGCCCGGTCAGGTCTTCGAGCACGCGTAGCGAATGCTCAACATCGTCGCGAAACTCGCGCCGCAGCAGCTGTGGCACTCGGCAGTGCCGATACCCGTGGCTGCCGATCTCGTGGCCAGCAGCGGCAATGCGGCGGATCAACGCGGGATACTGCGTCGCGACCTCGCCGAGTACAAAAAACGTGGCGCGCGCATCGTGCTCCGCAAACAGATCGAGCAAGCGCAAAGTGTTGGCTTCAACCCGCTGCTCGTAGGGGGCGCGGACCGCCGCCGCGGCATCGTGGTACCAGTCTTCAACATCGACGCTGAGCGCATGACGGATCGCGGCGGGCGTTGGCGGTTCAATCGGCACGGCTGGCTGTGCTGGTAACCCAGCCGCACCGCAGGGTCAACGCGAGGACGGTGGCAAAAGCCCCGACAGTTCGTCCGGTGTCAAAGATCAGATTGACGATGGCCGCTGCGCTACGCTACACACACTGCGTGTCAATGACGGATTTCTCCCTTGATACCACCGACCTCGTGGACTGTCTCCGGCGCGCCCGCACTGTAGCGCACAGCGACGATGTGACCGCGCTGATCGAGCGCGCCCGCGGCGGTGCCGGGCTCACCCCAGACGAGATCGCTGTACTATGGTTCACCCCGGCGCTCGATAGCGACGCCATGTACGCCCTCGCGCGCGCCGTGCGTAAACGCCATCCCACGCGCTTGGAGACCTTTTCGCCCTTGTACATGACCAACACCTGCGACGCCGAGTGTCGCATGTGCGGCATGCGGCGCGACAACCAGGCACTGCGGCGCGAGACCGCCGACCTCGCGAACGTGG
>JBGOUW010000426.1:0-4451 GCA_041477755.1 Binatia bacterium | reverse complement strand
AGGGTCGGGGCCCCCAACGCCAGCAGATACGTGAACGCCGGCGTCGTGCCGAGTAGGATCGCCGCCAGCACCGTGCTGAGGGCGACACACGCACCCAACGCGCGCCAGCCATGCCGGCCACCGAGCAGCAAACCGGGTAACGGCACGAACGGCAGCAGTACGGCCGACACCGGCGCGCCTATCAGCGCGGTGACGTAAAGCCCGCCGGTAATTGCCACGGCGGCGCCGACTGCTGACGATCCCTGCATGGTTACGCCTGGACGGCCGTATACGGCACGAGCGCGACCGTGCGCGCGCGCTTGATGGCGACACGCAACCGGCGCTGGTGGCGCGAACAGTTGCCGCTGATGCGGCTGGGAACGATCTTGCCGCGATCGGTGATGAAGCTCGCGAGCGTGCGCGTGTCTTTGTAGTCGATCACCGATTCCTTGTCGGCGCAGAACCGGCACACCTTGCGCCGCCCCGGTCCGCGTCGGCGAAAGGCGCCGCCGGAGCCACCACGCTCGTCCCCACGACCGCCCCCGCCACCACCGCCGCTGCGGCCACGACCGCCGCTGCCGCTTCTCTGAGTTGGAACTGCCATGACCTCTCCTTACTCCACGGCTGCGGGCGCGTCGGCCGGGCGGACCGGCTTGCGGCGCGATGGCCGCACCTTGCGTGTAACTTCCGCGGCGCGCACTGAGATATACCGCAGCACTTCGTCGGCAATCCGCAGCGTGCGCTCCAACTCGCGCACCGCCTCACCGTTGGCGGCGTACTCGATCACCACGTAATTGCCGCGGCGCAGCTTCTGAATGGGATATGCGAGGTCGCGCAAGCCCCACTCGTGTACCTGGCCGACCTGCCCACCCATGCCTTCGAGGAGTTTTTTGGCGCGTTCGATGGTCTCGCGCACATGGGCCTCGGCGACTTCTGGGTGCAGCACAAAGAGCGTCTCATATTGCTGCATGAACTGCCTCCTACTTTGCAGGTGCCGCCATCGGCACCCGCTGATTGAACCGATTCATCGCTGCTTCCAAGCCCTCGCTGAGCAGGGCTTCCACTGCATCGGCCGCCCGCTCGATCGCCGTCGCGATCACTTCCTGCTCGTCAGATCCAAAGGGCGCCAGCACGTGCGCCGCGGTATCGTGTTCGTCACTCGGGCGACCGACACCGACGCGCACCCGATCGAACTCCGCACCGCAACACAAAGCGATCGACGCGACACCAAGGTGCCCACCATCGCCACCGCCGCGCTTCACCCGCAGCTGGCCACAGGGCAAGTCAACGTCGTCGTGGACGACGATGAGCGCATCGCCGTCGGCGCGTAACGGGGCAACCGCTTCACCGCTCAGGTTCATATAACGGTGCGGCTCGACCAGCGTGGCCGGCTGCTCCTTGATGCGGCCGCCCCCGACACGCACACCACCGACATCGTCGCCAAGTGGGATGTGCCAGCGCTGCGCAAGTCGTTCGATGACCATGAAACCCACATTGTGCCGCGTGTCGGCGTAGCGTCGGCCGGGATTGCCCAAGCCCACGACGAAGACCATACCTGCTTACGCTGCACCGCCCTTCGCTGCGCCACCTTTGCCCTCGGCCTTCGCCGCACCGCCCTTGCCCTCTGCCTTCGCCGGTTCGGCGGCAGGGGCTGCTGCACCCTCGACCGGAACGGCGGCTTCGACAGCGACTTCCGCCACCTTCACTTCTTCGACCGTCGGCGGCAACACCGTCACCAGCGCTTCGTCGGTATCGAAGATCAGATCGACGCCGGCGGGTGCCTTGATCGCGCTGATATGGATGACGTCATGAATGTTGAGCGGCGTGACGTCGATCTCGATGTACTCCGGAATATCGAACGGCAAGCTCTCCACCGTCACTTCGCGCTTGAGCGGTTGCAGGATGCCGCCTTCGATGATGCCGACCGCCTTGCCGGTGAAGTGCAACGGCACGTTGACGCGCAGCTTGGCGTTCACATCGACCTCATAGAAGTCGGCGTGCACCAGCGCGCCACTGACCGGATGGAGCTGCACGTCTTTGATCAAGGCGACCTTATCCGCCAACTCTCCCGACGACGACTGCAGCTTGATGAGGTGGGTTGATCCTTCCATGCCGGCGAGCCGCGTGCGGTACTCCTTGGCGTCGATCACCAGCGAGAGCGGGGTCCGCTTCGGTCCATAGAACACGGCAGGGGCTTTGCCCGTGCGCCGCATCTTCTTCGCGGCGCCCTTGCCGACGGTACTACGAACCTCGGCGCTCATTTCCACGGTTTGCATCGCGTGTGACTCCTGTCGTGGTCTAGTCGAACAACGAACTGACCGATTCTTCGTCGTGGGTACGCTTGATGGCCTCGCCCAACAGCTGCGCAACCGAGAGGACTTTGACCTTGCTGCACCGTTGCGCGGCTTCGGAGAGCGGGATGGTATCGGTCACGATGAGTTCTCTCAGCACCGATTGCTCGATCCGCTCGATCGCGGGGCCCGACAACACCGGGTGCGTGCAACAGGCGTACACTTCGGTGGCGCCGGCGTCTTTGAGCGCCTTCGCCGCCGCCGCCAGCGTGCCGGCGGTGTCGACGATGTCATCGACGATGATGGTTTTCTGACCCTCGACCTCACCGACCACGCGCATCTCCGCGACCACGTTGGGGCGCGGGCGGCGCTTGTCGATGATCGCCAGGCCGGCGTTGATGTGCTTGGCAAACGCGCGCGCGCGTTCGACGCCACCGGGATCCGGCGACACGACGCAGACGCCATCGCCGGGAAGGCGATCGCGAACGTACTTCAGCAGCACGCGGGTGGCGAACAGGTTGTCGACCGGGATGTTGAAGAAACCTTGGATCTGACCCGCATGCAGATCGAGTGTCAGCACGCGCGAGGCACCTGATGTCGTGATGAGATCGGCGACCAGCTTGGCGCTGATCGGCACGCGGGGATCGACCTTGCGGTCTTGCCGAGCGTAGCCGAAGTACGGAATCACCGCCGTGACGCGCTTGGCCGAGGCTCGACGGAACGCGTCGAGCATCAGCAACAGCTCCATCAGATTGTCATTCACCGGAGTGCAGGTGGATTGCAGGACGAACACATCGCCGCCGCGCACGTTGTCGGAGATCTTGACGTTGATCTCCCCGTCGCTAAAGCGCCGCACCTCGGCCGCTCCGAGCGGCACCTTCACGTGCTGGCAGACTTCACGGGCCAGGGCGAGGTTTGAGTTCCCCGCAAATACCTGGATTTCGTCTCTCACCCGACTCCTCATTTCATCGGCGCCCGGGGCACCGTCGTTCCATCAAACAAAGGCCGCAAACAAACACCGCAAATACCGCGCGGGCACGTACTGGGCGGACAAGTACTGGGCGGGAAGGATTCGAACCTTCGATACCGGATCCAAAGTCCGGGGCCTTACCGCTTGGCGACCGCCCATCATGCCGCCGCCGGTGACACCTTCAGTGTCTCGACCGCGACCGCCCAAAATCCCCGGCCACGCACCACTTCGGCCGCCACTTCCGCAGCCGTGCGCGTCGGCCAGATCCCAAACACCGCCGAACCGCTCCCTGTCATCAACGCGCCCGTCGCGCCGAGTTGCACCAATAAGCTCTTGAGGGAAAGCAACTCGGGACGAAGCTCAGCGGCAACTGCCTCAAGATCGTTCACCAGCAGCTCACACACGGGCCTTCCGCTGGTAGCGAAGTCGGCGATACTAGTGGCCGACACTCGCTTTGTCAACGAACGCCGGGGGTCCCGACGGGCATCGTATTGCTGATAAATCGCCGCCGTCGACAGCCCGATTCCCGGGAACGCAAGGACCAGAGGTATGCGATCCCAGCCGGCCAGGCAACTGACCACCTCGCCGGCCCCTTCGACGAACGCCGGACGGCCAAACACGAAAAACGGCACGTCGGCACCCAAGCGAGCACCCCAGGCGGCCAACTCGTCCGCTGTGCGGCCAGCATTGAGCGCGCGATTGAGTGTGGTGAGGGTCGCCCCCGCGTCACTACTACCCCCGCCGAGACCGCTGCCGGGCGGGATTCGCTTGATCAGTTCGATATCAACCGCGGCGCGGATCTGCGTCTGTTGCAGAAACAGCGCGGCCGCGCGCGTGGCCAAGTTCGTCGTGTCCGCCGGCACATCCGGCGAATCGCAGCGCAACGTCACGTGCGGCGCCGCATCGTTGTCCACGGCGATCCGCAGCTCGTCGTACAGATCGACCGGCAGCATCAGCGATTCGAGCAGATGGTAGCCATCGGCGCGCTGGCCGACGATACGCAGGAACAGATTCACCTTAGCCGGTGCGAGCACGCGCTGCGTGATCGGCGCGCTCATCGCATCACAATTCCTACTGCGTACCGCACCGCGTTGACCCTCTCAAACCTGCATGCTAGCTGCACCACAACGCCCCTGTAGTGAAAAGGATATCACACAGGCCTCCGAAGCCTGGAGTCCGCGTTCGATTCGCGGCGGGGGCATTCCTCTTTT
>JBGOUW010000368.1:0-5189 GCA_041477755.1 Binatia bacterium | reverse complement strand
CCAAGGCCATCGGGATGGTGGTCGGGGTGGTGCTACTCACGTTCATCAACATGTTTCGCATCGCGACGCTGGTGCGGGTGGTCGAGTTCAAGCCGCAGCTGTTCCCGTACTTTCACGAGTACGTGTGGCAGGGCGCGTTTCTGATGCTGGTGACGTTGTATGCAATGAGTTGGGTGGAGTGGTCGCGTCGATGAAGTGGCGCTTCGCCGGCATCTTTCTGCTGAGCTTTGCGCTCCTGCTCGTCCTGTGGTGGGCGGCTGACGTGGCGACGCTGTTTCGCACCGTCGTGTTGACGATCGCCCGCGCCATCAGTCCGCTGGTGAACGGGTGGTGGATCGACGTCAAACCCAACGACGCGATCTTCCGCTCCGGCAGTCGCAAGCTGCACCTGCTGGTGCAGTTGCCCCAGTTGTCGATGGGGATGGTGCCGTTTCTCGCGCTGGTGGCGGCGACGCCGGGCATTGGACTCAAGCGGGCAGCGATTGCCGCCGCGGTGGGCAGCGCGTTGTATGTCCTGATCGATGTGGGTGTGGTGCTCGCCTATCCGTTCATCATCGATCAGCCCAACGTGTTCAAGGACACACTCGGCGTGTTCTCCGGTTTGGTGGCCTTCGTGGTGGCGCCGCTGGGCTTATGGTTTGTGATGACCTATCCGGAGCTGCGCGCGTTGTGGCAATTGGTGCCGCCCGCACCGCAGCCGGCGAAGCAACAGAAGGAGAAGCAACAAAAGGCGAAGAAGAAGTAGCCGCTACGCGGTGGCGGTAGCGCCGGCGTGCAGCGTGGCGAGGAGTCGTTCCGCCCGCGCCTCGTAGCGCGCCGCGCCGAGGTCGCGAAGCAGCGTTCGCGCCGTGTCGGCGTGCGCCACGGCCAGCGCGTGATCGCCGCGCGCGGCGGCCAGCTCGGCCGCGCCGAGGGTAGCGAGCGCCCGCGTCGAACGCGATCCGATGGCGCGCGCCGTGGTCAGGGCGCGGTCGTACCACTGTTGGGCCTCGTCCCAGTGTTCCGGTCCGAGTCGCCGCATGACGTCGCCGAGCGCGGTCGCGCTGATTGCCTCGCGGAGGCGCCCGCCGGCGTGCGCAAAAGCCTGCTCGGCGAGGCGGCGCGCGCGTTTGACTTCACCGACCGCCAGATAGGCATCGACCGCGACGTGGATCTTGAGCGCCAAATCGCCGAGCGCCGTGAACCGTTGCTCAATCTGATCGAGGTAGCGCGAGACAGTCACCGATTCGCCCAGCTCGATGCGCGCCGCCAGCGTCGCGATGGCCCCGGTGCGCACCGCGGCGAGGTTGCCGATGGCCTCGGCGATTTCGAGCGACCGATCGGCCCAACGCTTGGCGTCGGCATACTCGGCGCGGGCGAGATGGACGAGCGCAAGGTGGCCCGCGTTCATGCTCTGGATCGTGCGATTCGAGGCGCGCACCGCCAGCTCATAGGTCTGAGTTGCAGCGGTGTGGGAAGCCTCGATATCATCACCATAGAGATGAATTGCCGTGCGCATCGACAGCGAGCCGAGATAAATGTCCGACAGCTTGGCGGCCTCGCCCGCTTGCTCAAGGCCGGCGAGGAGCTGCTCGAACGACTGCAGGGAACGGGCAAATTGACCGTCGACCATGTAGCCCCACGCCATTGCGCGGGTGATGTTCATGGTGGCGGCGGTCAAGCCCGCGCGCGCCGCTACCTCGGCGCCACGCTCAACCAGCGCCAAGCCTTCACCGAAGCGCTCGCGGGCGCCGCCGAGAATGATCATGCCGTGATAGGTGTAGAGCGAGGCAATATCCTGGGGGTCGCCGGTGGACTCGGCGAGTTCTTGCGCGTGCAGCGCCACCTGCTCGCTGTCAGCGGTTTCGGTCCCGCTATAGATCACCGTCATGCGGCAGAACGCGACCGCGGCGTTGATGGCGGCGCGGCGCAATCGTGTCTGCGTCGCCGGCTCGGTAGTCTCCACCAAGGCCGCGTTCGCCAGATCCCAAGCACGACGATACAACTCGACGGCACTGCGATAAGACGGCACCTGCTCAGCGTGACGGCCGGCGCGGATGAGAGCGTCGACCGCCTTCTCGTGGCTGTCGCTGCGGCTGAAGTGATGCGCGAGCAGGGCGGCGTGTTCACTGGGGGAGCCGCCAAGCTCGCCTTCCAGCATGCGACCGATGCGATCGTGCAACTGCCGCCGCTCGCGCAGGAGCAAACCTTCGTACGCGACCTCCTGCGTCAGGCTCTCGCCGAAGCGATACTCGTCGGCGGAGTGAACACTCTTGCGATGAATCACGCCCCGTCGCTCGAGTTCTTCGAGCTGGCTGGCGATGTCGATCTCTTCGTCGCGCAGGAGTTGCTCGACTTGTTCGCGGTGAAATTGTCGGCCGAGCACCGCCGCGACTTGAAGCACGCGCTTGGCGTGCGGGCCGAGCCGGTCGACCCGGGCTCCGAGCACTTCCTCCACTGAGCCGGGAATGCGGATCTGTTCCGCCGGCCGCGTCAGGCGCACGTGCCCGTTGGTGCGGACGATATAGCCTTCCTCCACCAGCGCGCGGGTGAGTTCCTCGGCGAAAAACGGGTTGCCTTCGGCGCGGAGTTGAATCGCGTGCTCCAACTCCGCTGGCAGCGCGCCGCCGGCGACCGCACGGATGATCTCCGCGGTCGTGCTATCCGTCAGCGGCCGCAAATTGAGCAGCGTGAAGGCCGCCTGCGGCCGCCACGAGGGTTGGAAGTCGGGGCGGTGGCTCACCAGCAACATCACCCGTACGCTGCGGATCTGTGTAACTGCCAACTCCAGCATCTCGCGCGAGGCGTCGTCGATCCAGTGCAGGTCCTCGATCACGATGACGACCGGGGCGGTCTTGCTGACGCCGCCCATGAAGTGGGCCACGGCTTCAAAAACGTGGCGCCTGATCTCGTCCTCCGATTCCTCGCCCCCCCCATCGCCCTGGAGCGACAGGAGATGGCACAAGTTGCTGTACACGGCCGGCGGCAGATCGAGGGGCGCCAGCTTGCGGCTGATCTTGTCGCACGCACACTCAGGCGACTCACTCGAGGTCAGCTCGAAGTACTGCCTTAGCATATGTACCCAAGGTGAGTGCGGCTGTGTTTGCGTGAGCGAAGAGCAGCGCGATTCGAAGAACACCACGTCCTCGCCGCCGAGTTGCTGCTTGAACTCGTACACCAAGCGCGACTTGCCGCTGCCGGCCTCGCCGACGACGGCTACCACCTGCGCGAGACTGCCGCTGAGCCGCTCGTAGCACGCGATGAGTTGCGCCAGCTCTTCGCCGCGACCGACAAACGGCGTCATGCCGCGCGCCTGAGCGATCGCCATCGGAGAGGTCACCCCGCTCAGGCGCTGGACCTCGTACACCGCCACCGGTTGACTCTTGCCCTTCACTTCGAAGGTGCCGGCGGACTGTACCTCGAAGAAGCCGCGCACCAAGCGCTGCGTCGCTTCGCTGATCAGCACGGTCCCGGGTTGCGCGAGCGCTTGCAGGCGGGCAGCGAGATTGGTGGTGTCGCCGATGGCGGAGTAATCCATTTTGAAGTCGTTGCCGACGGTGCCGACGACGACCGGGCCGGTGTGGATGCCGACGCGGGCGCGCAGCGCGCGGCCGGCCAGGCGCGCCGCCATCTGACCCTGCTCGTTGAAACGCGTCAGCGCGTCGCGAATGGCAAGTGCGGCGCGGATGGCGCGATGTGGGGCGTCTTCGTGGGCCACGGGCGCGCCGAACAATGCCATCATGCCGTCGCCAGCGAGCTGGTTTACGATGCCGTCGAAGCGATAGATCTCGGCGAAGGCGAGCTCGAGATAGCGCTCCAGCAGCTCGTGATACTCCTCCGGATCGAGCCGTTCGGCGATCGCCGTGGAGCCCACCAGATCGCAGAAGAGCACCGTGACGAGTTTTCGCTCGCCGGCGATCGAGCCCTTGCTGGCGAGGATCTTCTGCGCCAGCTCGTTCGGGATGTGGCGCGACAGGCGTTCCAGGCGATCACCGTTGCCGGCGGTGAGCGCCGCTGCGTTGGCCGGAGGCGCCGTCGCCGGCGCGTCCGGTATGAGTTGAAAGCCGCAGTCGGCGCAGAAACGCATGCCGGGGCTGACGGTGACGCCGCAGTTCGGGCATGCCTGCACCGCGCGCGTTCCGCAGACGTGGCAGAACTGCTTGCCCGGCAGCAACTCCGTTCCGCAACTAGCGCAGCGCATGCGGTGACTTTCATCCTGTGTCACTCTTCAGTCAAGCGCGGTCGGTGGCGGTGCAATTGGACGATTGTCCGCCGGGCGCGGCACGCCACTCGTCCTGTCAACGCGCGGCCACCACTTCGGTGAGCCGCTTGTGGAGAAATCGCCGCTCGGGCTCGGTGGTCACCAGAGCCAGCGCGTGTCGATAGGACTGTGCCGCTTCATCAAACCGCCCAAGTCGTCGCAACAAGTCGGCTTCGGCCGACCACAGCAAGTAGTAGCCGCGGAGTTCACCCCGCGACGTCAACTCGCTGATGAGCGCCAAGCCGGCGTCCGGTCCATCGGCCATGGCGACCGCGACCGCGCGGTTGAGCTCGACTACAGGTGAGGGCCGCGCGCGTGCGAGCGCAGCGTAGAGTTGAGCGATGGCTCGCCAGTTGGTCTGATCGGCGCGGCGCGCGCGAGTGTGTTCCGCGGCGATGCCGGCTTCAAGCGCGTATGGTGCGGACTGCGCCGCGAGCCCCAGCGACTTGACCAGCGCGCGGCCTTCGGCGATTTGGGCGCGGTCCCACCGTGAACGGTCCTGGTCTTCGAGCAGCACCAGTTCGCCGTCGGTTGTCGTGCGCGTCGCCCGGCGTGCGTCGTGGAGCAGCATCAAGGCGAGCAAGCCGCGCGGCTCGGCCTGATCCGGCAGCAGTTGGCATAACAGCCGACCGAGCGCGATCGCCTCGCGGCAGAGGTCGGGGCGCATCAATGCGTCGCCGGCGGTTGCGGCGTAGCCCTCGTTGAAGGCCAGGTAGACGACCGCCATCACCGCATCGAGGCGTTCGGGCAACAAGGCCGGTGGTGGAACTTCGTAGGGGATGCGCGCGTCGTGGATCTTGCGCTGCGCGCGCACCAGGCGCTGCGCCATGGTAGCCAATGGGACCAGGAAGGCGCGCGCGATCTCGTCGGTCGACAGCCCACACAGCGTGCGCAGCGACAGCGCTACCTGCGCCTCGGGCGCGAGTGCGGGATGGCAGCAGGTAAAGAT
>JBGOUW010000605.1:0-2918 GCA_041477755.1 Binatia bacterium | reverse complement strand
GCAGCGCCACCGCCGCCTGCACCGCCGCGACGACGCTGTCGAAGGTGGCGAACAGTGCGTCGCCCGCCACCGGCTCGGCGCGACCGTTGTGCTCGCCGACGATCCCCTGCGCGATCGACTGCAGATGGTGAACCGCGTGCGCCGTGCGCTCGTCGTTCTCGCCCATCAGCGTGCTGAAGCCGGTGACATCGGCCAGCAGCACGGCGCAGACGCGGCGCGTGAAGGTGGTGTCGGATTCCATCCGGATTCAACGCGGTGTGATGGTCACTTGGCGACATTCCTGGCCGCGGGGGAAGAATGTGCGGTCGTCCGCAGAATCTGGACCACGCCTTCGAGCCGGCGAAACTCCGGATCGCCGGTGACAACCGGTACCCCCAGGAGCTGCGCCGTTGCCGCCGCGAACGCGTCCGCGTAGGCGATCGGATGGTGCGCCTTCAACGCGGCCGCGGCCTGCACGAGGGTTCGATCGACCGGACGGAGCGCGATCGGGAGCGCGTCGAGACGAGCGCCGATCTCGTGGCCGGCGACGTCACCCTTCTCCCGCCGCACGATGTACAAGACTTCCCCCCAGTTGATCAGGCTCAGGTACAACTTCACGCGCCGTTGCTCGGCCTCGTGAATCAAGCCACGAACTGCGGCGCCACTCGACTCACCCTCGAAATAGGCGAGGACGGCGTGAGAATCGAGGACGTACCCGCCGCGATGTCTACTTGCGCGCTTCACGGCGGCGCTCGTCCCGGAGAGCCTTCAGCGTCGAGCGGCCGGTGAAGCGCTTGAGCGCACCAAACGACTCGCCGGCACGGGCATGGCCGAGGGGCCGCACGACGATGCACCCGTCGCCATCCGCAACGCTGACCTTGCTGCCCGGCTCGATGCGATATTTTCGCCGCAACTCGGCGGGGATCACGATCTGACCCTTCGGGGTCGCAGTTGAGAGTGCCATACCTACTTCTCCTTCGACGTTGTAACGACGCTCACGATATCATCCCGTCTCACACCTCGGAAGTACTGCGACGCCTTCGTGGGCTGGCGACGCTGCGCTCACCCCAAGGTCGAGTGCTGACCAATGGAAGAGGTGGCGTCGGGGTGCATTCAACGGGCGATAGATCCAGCAGCCCGCCGAAAAAGAGCGGCGCCCCCTTCGACGGGGCTCAGGACAGGCTTCGAGACGGCGCTTCGCCCCTCCTACCAATGAACCGCTGGAGGGCAGGCGAGACGCCTGCACCACAATGGTTGCATCCGGAGCTTGTGGTGCAGCCGTCCCGGCTGCAGACGCTGTGGTTCATTGGGCCAACATACCCGTGCGGCACGGGTCGGAGTCTCAGGGTGAGCGGGAAAACGTTGTGCCAGAAGGGGAGAACCGCTCATGCTGAGGAGCGCCGACAGGCGCGTCTCGAAGCATGCGGGGTTTTTCAACGGGCTGCCATGGCTCATTTGTCCAACCCCACCTTTTTCAGCAGCTCGGTGAAACGCGGGTCGGCGCGCTGCGGATCCACCATCGGCTCGACCTTCAGCCCCCAAAGGAAGAAGGAGTGATCGTCATACGCCTCGTCGAGGAGTGCGAAGGCCTGGTCGGTCTCGCCCAAGGCTGCGTGGATCACGGCGAAGAAAAATGGGGACACGTAGCTCGTCTGCGATTGCTGGCGCAGTTCGTCAATCACCCGCTGCGCCGCGTCGCGGTCGCCCGCCACGGCGTACGCGTAGCCCAGTGCGCTCGTCCCCTCTGGGTTGTGCGGATCGAGCTCCTTCGCTCGGCGTATCTCGGCGATGCCTGGCTCCAGCTCTCCGTTCTGCACGTATGCTTTGCCCAGAAAGCTGTGGGCGAGGAAATAATTGGGCTCCACTTCGAGAGTCTCGTGGAGCTGCGCGATCGCGTCGGCATAGCGGTGTGCGAAATAGAGACCGAAGCCGAGAAAGGTGTTGGCCTCCGGGGACAGCGGATCGAGCTCGACGGCCCTCTTCAGCTCGGCGATGCCCTGGGGCACTGATCGGATCGCAGTCAGGTACATACCGTAGAACTGGTGCGCCACGACGCTGTTCGCATCGAGCGCGAGCGCATGCTTGAACTCCTCATCGGCCGCGGACCAATTCCAGTCGTACATGAAGGCGACGTCGGCCAAGAAGGTATGGGCCTCGGACAGCGTGGGGTCGATCTGCAAAGCCTTCTCCGCTGCGGCGCGCATCTTCGGCATCGCCTCGTTCGGCGCCAGAAACCAGTCATTCACGACGCTGTAGTAGTAGGCCAGACCTTGGTAGGCGAGCGCGTAGCCGGGATCCAGCGCGATCGCCTGCTCCAGGTAGGCGAGTCCTCTCTTCAACCCATCCTCGGTGTACCGAGTCACGTAGTAGCGGCCCTTCAAATAGAGCTGATGCGCTTCGGGGTTCTCGGTCGGCTTGTTCTGCAAGCGCGCCTGTTCGTTCGCGCGCAAGGTGACCTTCAGCGCCTCGGCGACGCGCTGCGCCACGCGGCTCTCGATCGCCAGAATATCCGCCGTATCCTCGTCATAGGTTTCGGACCACAGGTGGTAGCCGTCACCGGTGTTGATGAGCTGGGCCGTCACTCTCAGCTTCGGACCCACCTTGCGAACGCTGCCTTCGAGCACGCTGCCGACGTGCAGTTGCTCACCGATCTTTTGGATATCCTCGTTCTTGCCCTTGAAGAAGAACGACGAAGTGCGCGCGGCGACGCGCAGACCGCTGACCTTCGACAGCGCCGTGATGATCTCTTCGCTCATGCCGTCGCTCAGGTACTCGTCCGCGTCGTTGCCGCTCATGTTCACGAAGGGCAACACCGCGACGGATTTTCGATCCTCGGCGTGAACCAACGGCGTCGGCGCGGTCGGCGAGGGAGATGCCTGTAGCGTGGTCGCGGCAGGCTGCTGATACCGCCACACCATCACTCCAGCCACGACAAGAAG
>JBGOUW010000654.1:0-2649 GCA_041477755.1 Binatia bacterium | reverse complement strand
CGCGAGGTCGGGGTGATTTTCGGCGACGGCGCGGGCGCGCTGGTGATCGGACCGTCGGACGATCGCACGCGCGGCATCCTGTCGACGCATCTCCACGCGGATGGCAAGTTCGCTGAGATGTTGTGGCTCGAAAGTCCGGGAAGCCGCGAGCGGCCGCGTCTGACCGAGGAGATGATCACCAACGCCAGGATTTTTCCGAAGATGAAAGGCCGCGAGGTCTTTCGCCATGCGGTCACCCGCTTCCCGGAAGTCATCCGCGAGGCGCTCGACGCCAACGGGCTGACGGTCGCAGACATCGATCTGCTCATTCCGCACCAAGCCAATCAGCGCATCAGCCAGATGGTGGCGATGGGACTGGAGTTGCCGGAGGAGAAACTGTTCACCAATATCGAGCGCTACGGCAACACCACCGCGGCGTCGATTCCGATCGCGCTCTCCGAGGCGCTCGAAGCCGGCCGGGTGCGCGACGGCTCGCTGCTCTGCCTCGCGGCTTTCGGTGCCGGCTTCACCTGGGCGTCCGCGTTGATTCGCTGGTAGGGGGCTTGCGTGGAACTCAACCTCGCGCCGATGCGCGCCGACGATCTTGCCGATGTGATGGAGATCGAGCGCCGCTCGTTCACCCAGCCCTGGACGCCGGGGTTGTTTCTGCACGAGCTGAAGGTGCCGTTCTCGCGCGTCACCCTCGTGCGCGCCACCAACGGCACACGCACGACCCTGGGCTATGTGTGCCGCTGGTTGGTGGGCGACGAGGGTCACATCTTGAACCTGGCGGTGCATCCCGCCCATCGCGGCCGTGGCGTCGGTCGCTTGCTGGTCGAGTCGGTCATCACCGAAGCGCGTACCGCGGGGGTTGATTCGGTCACGCTCGAAGTGCGCCACGGGAATGAGGCGGCGCGCGCGCTCTATCTCAAGCTGGGCTTCACCGATCGCGGCGTGCGGCGCAACTACTATGGTCAGGGTGACGACGCGATCATCATGACCCTGCCGCTGCGGACGCCAGCGAGCGCCGACTCTCACCGGTAACCCGAAACCAGCACATGATCGGTGTTGCAATGAGGTCGTCGCGAAGTCTATCATTCGCGGCCTGACCGTTGGGTCAGAACGAGGAGGCAGATGAGATTTCCGATCCACATCATGACCGATATGGTGAAGTGGCAGGCTAAGAACTGGTGGCAGGGCCGCACCCGCTATCCGTTCGTGCTAATGCTCGAGCCGCTCCACACCTGCAACCTCGCGTGCATCGGCTGCTCGCCCGAGCGCTACAGCGGTGATCTCAAGGATCGTCTCTCGCTCGACGAGTGTCTGCAATCCGTCGACGAAGCCGGCGCGCCGGTGGTGTCCATCTGCGGTGGTGAACCGACGATTTATCCCGAACTACCCGAACTGATCGACGGCATCATCGCGCGCAAGCGTCACATCTATCTCTGCACCAATGGCCTTCTGCTCGACCGCTTCTTCAAGAAGGGCAGGCCGCACAAGCGACTGAGCATCAACGTCCACCTCGATGGGATGAAGCGGACCCATGACCTGGTGACCGATCGCGCCGGCGTGTTCGATAAGGCGATCGAGATGATCAAAGAAGGCAAACGGCTCGGGTATCAGGTCTGTACCAACACCACGGTGTTCCGCGAGACCGACGTCGCGGAGATCGAAGAGATGTGCGCGTTTCTCGACAGCCTCGGCATCGACGGCATGCTGATTTCGCCCGGCTACCATTACGAGCCGATCAAGGAGAACCATTTCCTGATTCGCGAAGAGATCCATCAGAAGTTCAAGCGCGTGCTTGAGCTCTCGAAGAAGTATCGTCTGTACTCAACGCCGCTGTTCCTGCAGTTCGCCGCCGGCGAGCGCGACTATCCGTGCACGCCGTGGGGCAATCCGACCCGCACGCCGAAGGGCTGGAAGGGTCCCTGCTATCTGATCGAAAAGCAGCAGTTCGCCACCTGGGGCGAATTTTGGAACGGCGTCGACTGGGACTACTGGGAGTCGCGCAAAGATCCGCTGTGTCAGAACTGCAAGATGCACAGCGGCTTCGAGGCATCGGTGGTGCGCCACCTCGGTGGCAGCATGAAAGACCTGGCCACCATGGCGCGGTGGAATTTCTCGTCGTAGCTCCTTCCGTTCCCTTTTCCTTCAGAGAGACCGTCGATGGTCTCTGAAGCGTAGGGGCGATGCATGTATCGCCCTCCGTTTTCTCCGCGGAGGACCTGCTAGTTCGTGGGCGACGCATGCGTCGCCCCTACAGTCGGACAAGGCTGAGCTTGCGCCAAACGCGCACCTGGGGCAGGTTCAAGCACACATGACCGCGCGCACGTTCCGCAACATCGCTCTCAGTCTCGTCGTCAGCGCGCTGTTCCTTTATCTCGCGTTTCGCAACGTACCGCTGGCGGATCTCGGCGCCGCCTTCGGCCGTTTCGACGCGCGGTGGCTCGTGCCGGCGTTTGCAATCAGCATTGTGCTGCAAGTCTTTCGCGCCTGGCGCTGGCAATTGGAGCTGCGGCCGCTGATCCACATCGCGCTCGCTCCGCTGTGGGTCGTCACCAGCGTCGCGTACATGGCCATCAACGTGTTGCCGGCGCGCATGGGTGAAGTAGTGCGGCCATGGCTGCTGTCGCGCCGTAGCCCGGTGAGCTTCTCCAACGTCGTGGG
>JBGOUW010000455.1:0-4180 GCA_041477755.1 Binatia bacterium | reverse complement strand
GCGCCGATGTTCGGCACGCGCTGGCGCTGGAACGCCACCCGCGCGCTCGCATTGCTCCGCCACACTGGCGGCCGGCGCGTGCCGATGCCGATCCAGCGCATGCGCGCCGAGGATCTCCTCGCGGCCGTCTTCCCAGCGCAGCTCGCGTGCGGCGACAATCATCCCGGCGGCCCGATCGAGTTGCCCGATCATCCGCTGGTCAACGAGACGATCGACAACTGTCTGCGCGAAGCCATGGACGTCGATGGTCTGCGGACACTGCTCGAGGCGATCATCGCCGGAGACATCCGCACGGTGTCGATCGACACCGCCGCGCCGTCGCCGATGTCGCACGAGATCCTCAACGCCAACCCGTACGCGTTCCTCGACGACGCGCCGCTGGAAGAGCGCCGGGCCCGCGCCGTGTCGCTGCGGCGCGTCGATCCCGATCTCGCCAACGGCATCGGCGCGCTCGATCCAGCGGCCATCGACGAAGTGCGAGCGCAAGCTTGGCCCGACGTGCGCGACGCCGACGAATTGCACGATCTGTTGCTGAGTGTGGTGCTGCTCCCTTTTTCAAAGCGGGAGAGTGGAGCCGACGCCGCGCTGTGGGCAGCCTTCGCCGATGAACTCATCGCCGATCGCCGCGCCACCTGCGCACGCTGGGGTGAGCACCAAGCACTGGTCGCAGCCGAGCGTGCCGCGCTCGTCACTGCCGCGGTTCTCGACGTGCAGTTCGATCCGCACCTGGCGGCCTTCGCCGACGCGCCGCACTGCGAGCCCGAAGATGCCCTGCGCGCGATCGTTCACGGCTGGATGGAATGCCTCGGCCCGACCACCAGTGCGGCACTGGCTGCGCTGCTAGGCTTGCTGGAGTCCAAGATCGACGCAACGTTGCTGCGCCTCGAATCGGAAGGCGTCGTGCTGCGCGGCCGATTCACCGTCACGCCCTCGATCCCTCGACCCCTCGACCCCTCGAATCCTTCCAAAGAGTGGTGCGAACGGCGTCTGCTGGCGCGCATTCATCGACTCACGATCAGCCGTTTGCGGCGCGAGATCGAAGCCGTGTCGGCGGCCGACTTCATTCGTTTCCTGTTGCGCTGGCAGCATGTGCATCCGGGCACGCAACTGCACGGGCGCGACGGCGTGGCGCAGATCGTCGGGCAGTTGCAAGGTCTCGAGTTGCCGGCACCAGCGTGGGAACGCGACGTGCTCACCGCGCGCGTCGATCTGTACAATCCCGCCGATCTCGAACAGCTCTGCCTTGCCGGCGAAGTCGCGTGGGGTCGGTTACGGCTCGCGCCCGCTGGCAACGGTATCGACACCGACGATCCAGCGGGCCATCTCGTGCCCGTGCGCGGCCGGCGGCGCGCTGCGCCGACGCGCGCCGCGCCCCTGGCCTTGGTCCTGCGCGAAGCGCTCCCCGCCCTGCTGGAGCCGGCCGCGCCTGATGTCGATCTTCTCCGCGAGCTGTCGTCGGCATCGCGCGACGTGCTCGCGCACCTCGAACGCTACGGGGCGGCGTTTCTCGCCGACATCGCACGGGCCACCGGCTTACTGCCAACCCAAACGGAAGACGCGCTGTGGGAGCTGGTCGCGCGCGGCCTGGTCACCGGCGACGGCATTGCCGGTTTGCGCACGCTGCTGCTCCCTGATGTGAAGCGACGACAACCGCAGCGGCGACTGCGTGCGTTGCGCGGCGGTTCCGCCCGCCGCCTGATGCCGGTCGGGCGTTGGGCGCTGCTGCGGCCGCCCGGTCTACCGTCGAGTGCCGACGATGCCGCGCACGATCTGATCGCGCGGCAACTGCTGCGTCGTTACGGCGTGGTGTTTCGCGAAGTCCTGGCGCGCGAGGTGCGCGCGCCCGCCTGGCGCGTGCTGCTCGGTCTCTACCGGCGCATGGAGGCACGCGGCGAGATCCGCGGCGGTCGCTTCGTCGGCGGATTCGTCGGCGAGCAGTTCGCGTTAGCGGAAGCGGTCGATACCTTGCGCGCCGTTCGTCGCACCGCCGCCGGCGGGGAGACGGCACTGATCGCCGCGTCGGATCCGCTTAATCTCGTCGGCATCCTGACACCGGGAGCACGCGTCTCGCCGTTCTCGGGTCAGATGATCCTCTATCGCGACGGCGTGCCCGCCGATGTCGGTGAGCGCGGCGCGATTCTCAGCCGCATGCAGCGCGGTTAGCCGGATCGTCGCCGCACACGGTCGGCGACAATTTCTCCTCCTTGCACAAAATGGCGCGGCTTCCTCGCTCGTCATTCCGGCGAAAGCCGGAATCCAGGCTCAAGCCCCACGCCCCGCCTGGATACCGGCCTTCGCCGGCATGACGGACCCATTGCCGGAAGTTCTTGTGAACGCTCCTCGGTGCTGACCCAGCTCTTTCCGCCTGCTACAAGTGTCCGCCATGAATGTCGTTCAATGTCGCCGCGCGCTGTGCGCGGCATTGCCATTGGTGTTGTTCGCGGTTGCCCGCGTCGCGGTCGCGACCAGCATTGTCGAGAAGGACCTCGACGCCCTGGCGGCCGAGGCCGATCGTGTGTTCGTCGGTACCGTCGCCGTGGTGCGATCGCAGTGGGCCGACTCGGAACAGCACAGTATAGAAACGCTGGTGACGTTCACCAACATCGAGCCGCTGTTCGGCGTCGACACAGCGGAGGTCGAGCTGCGCTTCGGCGGCGGAAGCGTGGGTGATGTCACCGAGATGGTCGCCGGCATGCCGACCTTCACCGTTGGCGAGCGGGTGGTGATCTTCGCCCGCAATCAGCTTGCGGTCAGTCCGATCGTCGGCTTCAACCAGGGCTGCATGCGAATCGAAGGCGGCGGGGATGACGCGTCGGTCACGCTGACCACGCGCGACCGCTTGGGCACACTAAGCAGCGGGCGCGCCGTGCTCGCTGAAGCGGCGAGCGGCGAAGTTGCCATGCCGCTGCGCGAGTTCCTCGCCAACGTGCGCCAGCGCCTCGCCGTCCGCGGAGCGATCAAATGAGGCGAGCGCTTTCGATCGCGGTCGTGCTGCTCCTCACCGCCGGTTCGTCGTTCGCGTTCGAGCTACTGCGCACCAACAACAACCCGTGCAGCACCGCGCAGAACCTGTTCTGGCCGAGTCGCCGCGCGTCGGTCGACACCCACTTCTTGCCGTCGCAGTTCGCGACGTACGCGACCACCGCGCGCGAGCGCTGGAACGGCGCCATCGGCAGCTTTCAATTCGTCGGCGGTGTCGGCAATCTCTGCGACCCGTCCGACGGGATCACCTCGATGGCCTTGTCGCGAACCGTCTGCGGGGGTGGCGGATTCGGCGATGCCGTGAGCATCACCGTCTATCGCTTCAATACGAGTAGCGGCGAGATGCTTGATGCCGACGTTTCCTTCGACTCCAGCGATTCATTCCTCACCACCGACTCCGCGTTGTTCACGCAGATCGCGATGCACGAACTGGGGCACGTGCTGGGGCTCGCGCACTCCGACGCGTGCGGTGGATCGGGGCACGGCACGCTGATGCAAGCAGTGACACCGTTGAACGAGCCGCGCCTGAGCAGTCCGCAAGCCGACGACGTGGCCGGCGCGCAGGCGGTCTATCCCAACAACGGCGGCGACACGCCAGCGACTAATCCGAGTTGCGCGATCAGTGCGGCGAACCAGCCCTGGCGCCCGCCGTTGGAACTCCTGGCCGGCGCCATCGTCGCCCTTCTCGCTGGCGCGTTGCGCTCGCGGCCGTTCACCGCTCATCGAAAGGACTCGCGATCATGATCCGCGCCGTTCTATTCGACGCCGGCAACACGCTGATGCACCTCGACTACGAGTTCATCGCAGAACTGTTGGCGCAGCATGGCCACCCGACGACGCCGATGGCGATTCGCATTGCCGAGTACGGCGCCAAGGCGGCCATCGATCGCGAGTTGGCGCCCGAGATGGCGGCGCCGGAGAGTGTGGCGGAAAATGTGGAGGGACTGTTGTGGCCGGACGAGTCGGGACCGCGGCCGTCGTACTTTGCCGTCGCGCTGCATCACCTGGGCGTCCCGCGCACCGCGATGAAGCCGATGCTCGAAGCCCTGCGCGAGCACAACGCGACGAGCTGCCTGTGGCGCGTGGTGCTGCCGGGCACGACCGATGTGCTCAGCGCGTTACAGGCGCGCGGCTTGACCCTCGCGGTGATCTCCAACGCCGACGGCCGCATCGAGGGCGACCTCGATCGGGCGGGATT
>JBGOUW010000661.1:0-2622 GCA_041477755.1 Binatia bacterium | reverse complement strand
CACGAGTGAGAGGCCGAGCATTCTCGCGGCCTCTCGCCCTCGAGATTGTCACTCTGACAGATGGCGGGCCACTGCATCATTGCATCACCGGCACTGCTCTGACATTTGACGGGCAACTGACGGAATCAGAAGGAGCACGTGATGAGTTTTCGAGTCGTCTGTATCTCGCGCGCAATCGCCGCCGGGGGTGAGACCATCGGCGAGACGGTCGCGCAGCGGCTGGGCTTTCGTTACGTCGATGAGCAGATCATCACGCGCGCGGCCCATCACGCGCAGGTCGATCCCAAACTGGTCGCCGCGGCCGAACATCGCCGGCCGTTGTTGCAACGCTTGCTGGATAAGCTGGCCGCGGCGCAGGAGTTGGCCGGCCCCGTGACGCTGGCGACCGGCTTGCCGCTTGAGGTCTTCGCCGCGCCCGAGCCGACCGCTTATCGCGCCACCGATGACGACATGCGCGTGCTCATCCGCGCCGCCATCCAAGAAGTGGCGAGCGCTGGCAACGCGGTGATCGTTGCGCACGCCGCATCGCTTGCCCTCGCCGGTACCGAAGGCGTGCTGCGCGTGCTGGTGACCGCGTCACCCGCCACCCGCGCCCAGCGCTTGGCCGCGGCGCAGGCAATCAGCGCCGCAGAAGCCACCACGGCCATCGCCGCATCCGATCGCGAGCGGCGCGACTACTTCCAGCGCTTCTACAACATCAAGGACGAGTTGCCGACGCACTACGACATGGTCATCAATACAGACGTGCTCACCCCCGAGCACGCGGGCAACGTCATCGTGACGGCGGCGCAGAGCTGATGAGGGCAGCGCCGCGCATGTCATCTTGTCCGTCTCGCGTACTCATTCCAACAGATGTCTCTCACCCGAGCCTTGGACTGGTTCGCCGGGGTTCTCGATCGCAGACCCCTCGTCGTTGCGCTGAGCTTGTTCATCGTCGCCGCGTCAGCTTATGGCTTCCGGCTGCAGTTGCCTGACATCTATGGAGATGACGAAGCCTTGGACGCGGGAGTGGTGTGGGAAATGGCGGAGAACGGCCATTGGCTCCTGCCGTTCTTCAACGACGAGATGGTCCCGGAAAAACCTCCGCTATTCTTCTGGCTCGCCGCAGGCGTCGCCCGCATCGGCGGCGTGAGCGAGACCACGGTTCGCCTGCCCTCCGTTGTGGCAGCCGCGCTCACTGTGATGACAGTTTTCCTCGCCGGCCGGCGGCTGGTGGGAACCGGGCCGGCGTTCCTCGCCTCGCTCATCGTGCTCAGTGCGCCGATGATGGTGGCGCGGGCGCGGGTCGGCCGCGCCGACATGATTCTCGTCGCATGCGCGACAGGCGCTTTTTTTGCGGCCGCATTCAGCCTGGCGCCAAACGCGGCGCGGCGACATCGCAACGCGTTCTGGCTATTGGCCGCGCTCGCGGTGCTGGCAAAGGCCGGCGCGGGGCTCGGCGTTGTGGCGTGCGGGACCTTGGCGGTGCTGCTCGGCGCTCGCAAAAGCCCGCTGCGACTCGCGACGCCGGAAGGCATCATCGGCTTCTTCGTCCTCGCCTTCAGTTGGCATGTGTTTGCGACCTTGGCGCTGGGTCAGAGTTTTGTCTCCGTGAACCTGCTGCAGCAGAACCTCAACCATCTGGTCGGCGGGATCGATGGTCCGCCGGTGAAGCGCGGTATCGAGCATCTGCTGAAGCCGACGATCAATCTGATCGGCGGTGTGATCCCGTGGTCGATATTGGCACTGGTCGCCGTGCGCGGGTGGCGGACGGCATGGAACAGCGGCGGCAAGCTTGGTTTGATCTGGGCGGGCGCTGGACTGGCCTTCTTCTCCGCGGCAGCGAGTCGGCATTCGTACTACGTCGCACCACTCGTTCCTCCCCTTGCCCTGTTTCTTGGAATCCTGCTGTGGAGTGAGAAGGGCACGCAACCGCGAGCGCCAGTGGTTCGTATCACACTGGTCTCCCTCAGCATCGCCGTCGTTGTCGCCGCCGCTGGCGTGGTGCTGCTGCGGGCGTGGTCGGCAGCCGATTGGGTCGGGATGTCGATCTCCGACCACACGAGGGCCGTCATGCTGTGGGAGTGGTGGTCGCACCGGTCGGCGCTGGCGGTGGTGCTGCTCGTCCTCTTGGCGGCAGCCTCCATCTTTTCATTCACGATGACCTGGCGGCGGCAGGCCGCGTGGGCCGTCTCGGTCTGTTTGCTCGCCACAGCCGGCATCCAGGCGGTCACTGAAGCTGCCTTGGGAAGCGAAAGCACCGCGCGCTTGTCGCTGAAATCATTTGCCGGCGAAGTCGCGCGGGTCGATGGTCCGGTATACTTCTATGGGCCAGTGATTCGTCAGATCGTGTACCACGCGCGACGGCACATCCACCATGCGTCGTTCGATGAGCTATCGGGTCAGCCGTCCTTCTACCTCATCGCGACCGAGTCGGAGCTGCTGGAGTTGCGTGCGCGATTGGCTCAACCCGCCCAAGAACTCGCTGGGGGCGAGGGCGTCATCAACAACTCCGACGCGGCACATGTGGTCCTCCTTCGAGTTGACCGATAGTCAACGCGAGACCGGGACGCGACGAGACGCTACCGCGGCGCCGGCGTCGAATGGCGAACGAAACCGCTCACTCACTTTGAGATGAGGGGT
>JBGOUW010000063.1:0-13996 GCA_041477755.1 Binatia bacterium | reverse complement strand
GGAGCTGGGCGTGCCGGTGATTCCAACCGTCGCCATCAGCGGTCTCGGCCTGCGCGACCTTGCCGACGCGGTGCCGCGCGCCGCGGTCAGTCGGTGTCGCATGCACTACTCCGTCGCCGTGGATCGGGCGCTGCTCCGCATCGAGCGGCTGCTCGCTGGGCACTCCGTGTCGCAACGGTGGCTCGCGTTGATGTGTCTGGCAGGTGACAAGACGATGCGGTCATGGATGCTGGAGCACGTCGTCGCCACCGCACGCGCGACCATCGAAGCTACACGGCACGACCTACAGACTGAGATGGGAGCCCATATCGGCTACGAGCTGCATCGCCAGCGGGTGCGTGCTGCAGAGCAGCTCGCGCGCCGAGTCACGACGGTGCTGCACGACGAGCCGGTCACAAATGCCCCGACGACCACCGAAACCATCATCGGCGTCATGGCTCTCGCGGCCTGCCTTGCGCTGTTCTCGGCTGACATGGGCGTCATTTCGTCGACCGCCATTGTGTGGATTCGCGCCGCGGGTTGGTTCGTGCTCGTACTCGCCGCCATGGTGGCGCAGGGGTCGGCGACCATGCGTGTGGCGCTCGGACGATGGGCGAGCCGACGGCGCAGCGGGCCGTTGGTCTTGTTCGTCGTGCTCTATGTTCTCTACCAATTTGTGGGAGTCTTCGCAGCCGGCACGGCGGTCAACTTTCTGGAGAAGACCGTCTTCGGGCAATACATCACCCCGATCATCGTCGGCGGCATCGATACCTTGGTACAAGCCGTCGCGCCCTCCGGGGCCGCGGCCGCGGTATTCCAGCTCGCGCGCGATCTGGTCGTCGGGCCATACGGATTGGTGACGGTCGCACTCACCTACGCGCTGGCCATCATTCTTCCGATCGTGACCGCATTTTTTCTCGCCTTCTCGGTGCTCGAAGATTCGGGCTACTTGCCGCGCCTTGCCGTCATCGTCAATCGCGTCTTCCGTGCCATGGGCCTCAACGGAAAAGCGGTGCTGCCGATGGTGCTCGGACTCGGATGCGACACGATGGCGACTCTGACGGCGCGGATCATGGAGACGCGCAAGGAGCGGGTGCTCGTCACGCTTCTGCTCGCGCTCGGGGTACCGTGCTCAGCGCAGCTCGGCGTCATTCTTGGCTTCTTCGGCAGCTTGCCGCTGTGGGCACCACTGGTCTGGGGCGGGGTCGTGCTGGGAGTCCTGTTTGCGGTGGGATGGTTGGCGGCGCGCCTGCTGCCGGGTGAGCGGTCCGATCTGATCCTGGAACTGCCGCCGATGCGGCGGCCGCAACTCAGCAACATCGTGATCAAGACCGTCGGCCGGCTCCAGTGGTATCTGCGCGAGGCGGTGCCCATCTTCGTGCTCGGGACGCTCGTGCTGTTCCTCGCGGATGCGACCGGCGCGCTCAGTCGGATCGTGCGCGCCGCCGAGCCGGCGGTCGTCGGGATGCTCAATCTGCCGCCGAAGGCGGCCGAGGCTTTTCTGGTAGGATTTTTCCGCCGCGACTACGGCTCGGCGGGTATCTACGATCTGTTTCAACACGGGCTGCTCACGCCGGTGCAAGCCGTCGTGGCGCTGATCACGATTACGTTGTTCGTTCCCTGCGTGGCGAATTTCTTCATCATCGTCAAGGAGCGCGGCGTACGCACGGCCCTGGCAATGAGCGCCTTCATCTTTCCGTTTGCGTTTGTCGTCGGCGGCGCCGTCAACATCGCGCTGCGAAGCATGGGGCTCCAATGAGGCGGTCGACGTCTCCAACCCTCATGGTGTGCCCGGTGTGTGACACGCGCTACACCGAAACCGAGGGACGCGCCTGCCGGCGCGACTGTCCGCTGCAGCGCGGCTGTCGCTTGCTCAGCTGCCCCTACTGCGCGCACGAGCTCCCGCCGCCGACCCGTCTTACGCGGCTCCTCGCCCGCTGGTTTGGGCGGAGTGAATACGCGATCTGACCGATGGCGTCCGACCGACTCATTGAGGAGGTGCTCGAACGACTCTGGACCGCGCGGGAGCGCGGCGGCGCAGTGAGCGCGGACCTCAGTAGCGAAGTCCTCGGCTTCGACCCTACGCCAGTGCTGGCGGAAGCGCGCCGGCGGGGGTGGGTAGCAACCGACAATGGCGCGGTGACGCTGATGCCGGCCGGCGAGCCGCGGGCCGCCGCCGTGATGCGACGCCACCGACTCGCCGAACGGTTGTTGTGCGATGTCATTGGGGTCGATGCCGAGTCGATGGAGGCGGCGGCGTGCGAGCTGGAGCACTCGCACATTCTGTCGGAAGAGGCGACGGATCGGGTGTGCGCGTTTCTCGGCCATCCGCCTGTCTGTCCACACAACCATCCGATTCCGCGCGGTCGCTGCTGCGATACGCTTACACGCGAGGTGCGCCCGCTGGTGAGACCCCTGAGCGAGGGTGTGATCGGCACCGAGTATCGGATCGTGTTCCTGGCGTCACGCTCGCATCGACGGCTCGACCGGCTCGCCGCGTTCGGTGTGATTCCCGGCGCCCGCGTACATTTGCATCAACGGCAGCCGACCTTCGTGATCCAAGTCGGCGGCACGGACATCGCGCTCGAAGCCGAGACTGCTGCTGATGTGTTTGTCGTGTCGGCCTAAGTATCCGCGGTGCCTGGTGCTGGCCCTCGCCCTCTGGGATACCGGGAGAGGGACAGAGTGAGGGGGAGGAACCACCCACAGCAACATCCATCCCCTCAACTGTCCTCTCCCTTCGGAAGAGGAACCTTTGTAACGTCGAGAGTTCGATTGGTCTGGTTGCGGCCATGACCGTACGCCTTCCGATCGCGTGTTGCGGCCCGAACCCGCGCGCCCACCCGACAACCCATCGGGTCGCTGGCGGTGCCGCTCGCTACGCGGCGCCGAATCCGCGCCGGGGTAAGGGCGCCTCGTCCAGTTCAGGCGCTCACCACCTCCACGGTCGTTCCGCGCGGCCCGTGACTCGGGGCGTAGCTGAACATTCGGTAGTGCAGATGGCCGTAGCCGCCGGAGATGTGCTGCGGCTTCCACGGCGACGGCACCGCTTCTTGGCTCTGCATCCAGTTCTTGAATTGATAGTTCTCCCACGCGTGGTAGATCACCACCTGCCCCGGCTGCAGCGACGGCGTCGGTTTGACGTGAATGTGGAACGAGCCGACGTCGTTGTAGACGCGTACGTAGTCGTTGTCTTTCAGCTCGCGCGCCTTGGCGTCGTTGACGCTCATGTACATCACCGGCTGGCCGCGCTGCAGGCGCAGTAGGTGCCGCTGGTCACGCCAGATGCCGTGAATCGACCAGCGCGTGTGCCCGCCGGTGAGTCGCAACGGGTAGTTACCGCCCGCCATCGGCGGCTCCTTGTGAACGGGCAGCGCTTCGCCGGTCTCCATGTACCACGCTTGATCGAGGAGAAATTGCTGCCGACCGGTGAGCGTCGGCCACGGCTCCTTCTTCTCGACGAACCACTGTTGCGGGTAGATGGTATTGCCCGGCTCGAAGTCGCTGCAGATCGCGTTGTGCGGTCCGTAGCGGCCGATGCCCTGCACCGGCAGCGCGCCCTGCGCTTGCGCGTCCTTCCATGTGAAGCCCTTCGTCACCGCCGACGTTTGGATCATGTGATCCATCGCCGCTTCTTCGTTGTCGGCTTCCATCATGCCGTCCATCCGATATTTCTCGAAGAAGTTGGCGTAGTCGCGCTCGATGCCGTAGTGATCCTTGAACGGCTTGATGTCGCGCGCGCGCGCCCGCTCCTGGAGCTTGCGCGCGAGCATCGCAAAGACGGTGAACTCCGACTTCGCGTCTTCCATCGGCTGCACGGCTTGGTCGGCGAAGATCACGTACGGCACCAGGCTCTGCGGATACTTGAGGCCGATCTTCTCGTAGTACGCCGCAGCGGGCAGCAGGACGTCGGACTCGAGTCCGGTGGAGCACATGCGGAAGTTCAGATTGACGATGAGATCGAGCTTCGGCCACAGATGTTTGCGCGCGAGTTGCGGCACCGGCCAGCGTCGTAAGGGGTTCGCGCCGGTGTAGAAGTAGACCTTCGGTGGTCGCTCGGCCGGCGGCGACACGCGCATCCATTTCTTCTCCAGCGCTTCCTTGACGTACTCGGCGACGCCACGCGGCAATGCCGGATCGTTGAAATCCTTGCGATCGCACACTTCATTCATGCCGCCGTGGACGTAGAGGAACGGCAGCGTCGGCGTGAACGGGCGCTCCCAACTGTGCGTCGTCATGAAGTTCTCGAAGTCGCGCGTCTTCGGCGACATGAACTTCATCAGCATCCGCGCGTAGAAGGGAACCTCGACCTCACTCGAGATCTCGCTCATCGCGTCGACGCTGTACCACGCCCCCGGACGGATGCCGCCGCCGCGTTTGCCCTGATTGCCAGTGAGCGCCATCAGCAGGCACATCGTGCGCTGCGCCAAATCAGAATGGTAGTGCTTGCACGAGCCCCACGATGCAAAGATCATCGCGGCCTTCGCCTTGGCGACGCCGCGCGCGACGTTGCGGATCACATCGGCGCTGACGCCTGTAATCTTCGCCGACTTCTCCGGCGTGTACTGCTGGAGATGATCTGACAGGACATCGAGCAACGGCCGCACCTGCACCTTCTTGCCGTTGGCCAAGGTCGCGGTGAAGTTGCCGTGCAACGCCGGCTTGAGCGCGTTGAGGTGCAGATCCTGCGTCTTGTGTCCTTGGCTCCCCGGGGTCTCGGCGATCTGATTGGCCGCCTCATCCCAGAAGTAAAAAATGTCGTCCTTGCCGTTGGCCTGCACGTCATTCTGTCGCAGGTAGTGTTTGTTATCGTCGCGGATGAGGAAGGGGAGGTCGGTTTGCTCGCGCACGTAGTCGGCCTCAAACAGATTCTCGCTGATGATCACCTGCGCCATCGCCAGGCCGAGGGCCGCGTCGGTGCCCATGCGTGGGTTGAGCCACGTGTCGGCATGAACCGAGCTGGCGTTGTAGTCGGGCGCGATCGATACGACGGTAGCGCCGCGGTAGCGCGCTTCCCACATGAAGTGCACATCGGGGATGCGGGTGTATACCGGGTTGGCGATCCAGATCAGGATGTAGTCGGCGTTGAACCAGTCATCGGACGTGCCGTCGGCGTTGAAGTTGCCCCAGGTCTGAATGCAGCCCATCGGCAAATCGCCGACCCCGGCCCATGAGTCCATCACCGTTGCGCCGAGCATGCCGAAGAAACGCATCTCAGCGCCGGTGCCGGTGCCGAAGTCGATGTTAGTGGTGCCGTGATCGTAGACGATGCAATCGGGACCGTGCTTCACCGCGACGTCGAGCAGGGTGTCAGCCACCTGCGTGAGCGCCTCGTCCCAACTCTGCCGCTGCCACTGCCCTGAGCCGCGCTCACCCTTGCGGCGCAACGGATACTTCAAGCGCGACGGCTCGTACATCAATTGGCTATAGCAACCGCCCTTCTGACAACCGCGCGGATTCATGTCCGGCACGGTTGGGTGGCTCGGCTTGTAGATCGCGTTCTGCTCCTCGCGCCACACGATGCCGTCTTTGACGAACAGGTTCCAGGAACACGCCGCGATGCAGTTGGTGCGAATGTGCGTGCTCTTGGTGATCTTGTCCCAAGTCCATTTCTGGCGGAACACGTCTTCCCATCGCCGATAGTTCGGGATGGCCGGCATTGCCTGCGCGGCGGCTGGCTCGCCCGCAGCCGCGGCTTCGGCTGTGCCCCACATGAAATCGAGATTGGCCAGAGTCAGCGTGGCGGCGGCCGCACCGGCGTTGCGAAGAAATGCACGACGAGAGAGTTCCATAGTCGCTCACTCCAGTTTGCGTGTCGCTTTCGGCGCCATGTGCGCCTCTTCAAGCCGAGGCCTACCGAACGGTCGGCAGGTGCGACATGACGTGGGGCGCAGGTAGAGGTGATGCCGGTCAATGAATCGGCGCAAGCACAGAGTTCTGCCGCACCACAGATCATGAGGGCGCAATTCAATCTTCCGTGGTGGCGCCGGACTCGCGCCCGGCGCCCTTCAACGGACGAGGCTGATGCCGCCTGGTTCTCCTGACCATCGTCATCCTCATTGCTGACTCAGCGCATAGGATGGCTCCCTACCGAACGGTAGGAAGGTCGCTAGCGCCGCATGCGCAGACGGAAGGAGCGAATCCATGGGCAGGCAGATGGCGATGGTTTTCGATCTGAACAAGTGCATCGGCTGTCAAACGTGTTCGGTCGCGTGCAAGGTCCTGTGGACCAACCAAGAGGGCAAGCGCGACATGTGGTGGTGCACGGTGAATACGCAGCCGGGCCGCGGTAGCCCGCGCGACTACGAGAAGATGGGCGGCGGCTACGACGCTAAGGGCAAGCTCGTCCTCGGACAGTTGCCGAGTCCCGAAGAATTTGGCGGCGCGTCGCAGTTCAACTGGTCGCAGGTGCATCAGTCGGGCGGTAACGGACAGCGGCAACACTTGCAGCCAACGAAGGGCGAACCCTCGTGGGCGATGAACTGGGACGAGGACGAAGGCGCCGGCGAGTATCCCAACGCGTACTTCTTCTACATGCCACGCATCTGCAACTTCTGCTCGAAACCGAGCTGCGTCGAGGCCTGCCCCAACGCGGCGATGTATCGGCGCGATGATTTCGGTGTCGTGCTGAGGGACGAAAAGAAATGCAAGGCCACGCAACAGTGTGCGCAGGCGTGTCCGTACAAGAAGATCTACTTCGATGCCGTCACCAGCACGAGTCAGCACTGCATCGGCTGCTTCCCTCGTTTAGAGAAAGGTGTCGCCCCCGCGTGCGTGCGCCAGTGCCCTGGGCGCGCGATGTTCGTCGGCTTCCGCGACGATCACGCCGGCGCGATTCACAAGCTGGTGGAACGTTACAAGGTCGCGCTGCCATTACACTCGGAGTGGAACACCGAGCCCAACGTGTTTTATGTGCCGCCACTCTCCGCGTTCGTGGTGCGGCCGGATGGCACCATCGACGAATCGCAGCGGCGGATTCCGCTGTCGTACCTCGAGTCGCTGTTCGGCGCCGACGTCGGTGCGGCGCTGCAAACGCTCGAAGCTGAAATGGCGAAGCGCAAGCGCGGCCAGCCTTCCGAGGTGATAGATACGCTCATCGCGTATCAATGGACGGAGCTCCTCGGCCCCTTCGATCGCGACCCCGCGACGATTCAGTGGTGAGAAGAGTGAACACGAATCATCTCATCGCCCTCACCGTCGCCCTCTCCCATCCGGGAGAGGGGACCCTTCGTTGAAGGAGACACGTCATGGCAACGAATCAAGAGCACCGGCTGTCAGAAGACGGGTACCGCAACCTCTGGAAGTGGGACAAAGTCACCTGGGGCTGCCACGCGGTTGATTGCTATCCCGGTGGCTGTCCGTGGCGTGTGTATTCGAAGGACGGCAAAGTGGTTCGCGAGGAGCAAGCGAGCATCTTCCACACTATCGAGCCGGGCGTGCCCGACATGAATCCGATGGGATGCCAGAAGGGTGCGTCGTGGAGCCAGCAGCATTACAACGAAGAGCGCGTGCTCTACCCGATGAAGCGTGTCGGCAAACGCGGCGAAGGCAAGTGGCAGCGCGTGTCGTGGGACACCGCGTGCAACGACATCGCCGACGCGATCCTCGACGCGGTACAGGAGCACGGCCCGGCGTCGCTCTATCACATCGGCACGCCCGGCGAAGGTGGCACGCAGCAGATCCTGTGGAGCAATTTCTCCGCGCAGCTCGGCTTCCAGGTCACCGACCTGCAGGCGGAGATCAACGACTTCAGCCCCGGCATCTACACGACGTTCGGAAAATTCGACCCCGCGCCCGGCGCCGACGACTTCTTCCACACCGAGCTGGTGCTGATCTGGCACGCCAACCCGGTCTACACCAACATCACCTGGTACCACTTCATGCAGGAAGCGCGGTACAATGGCGGCGAAGTCGTCACCATCGCACCCGATTTCAGCCCGTCGGCTGTGCACGCCGACTACCACATCCCGATCGACATCGGCACCGACGCGGCCTTCGCCAATGCGATGTCGCAGGTGGTCATCGCCGAAGGGCTGGTCGATTGGGACTTCATCAAGAAGCAGACCGATCTGCCGCTGCTAGTGCGTGTCGACACCCAGCGCTTCCTGCGTGCGTCGGATGTCAGCGGCGGCGCTGCCGATCAGTTCTACTGGCTCGATGCGAAGACCGGCAAAGTAGTCGAGGCACCCAAGGGCACGCTCAACCCCGGCGCGATCGACCCAGCGATCGACGGCTTCGCCCACATGACACTCGCGAACGGATCGACGGTCAAAGTCCGCCCGGTGTATGCACTGCTGCGCGACATGCTGAACGCGCAGTACACGCCGGAGAAGGTGCAAGCCGTGTGCGGCGTGCATCCCGACACCATCCGCACGTTGGCGCGCAAGATCGCCAAGAAGCGCACTCGCATCATGATGGGCTGGAATTCCGGCAAGTACTACCACGGCGACCTGATGGAGCGGGCGATGATGCTGATCCTCGGGCTCACCGGCAACTGGGGCAAGCACGGCACGGGAGCGCGCAGCTGGGCGGTCGGGCTGAACGACGGCATGTATTCCGTGCTGCTCAAGTCGCAAGCCGGCTCCGAGATGACGCTGGCCACGCGCGCGATGCACGACGCGACGATCCAGTCGATGATGGAGGCCGATCCTACGCTCACCGACGAGCTCGCGCACTACGAGTTCGAGCGCTCGATCATGCAGATGATCGGCATGATGACGCCACCGGCGTTCTTCTGGTACCACCACTGCGGCTACCGCGAGATTTGGAATCGCCCCGGGTACAACGACCCGGAGATGAAGCGCTCGTTCGACGACTATTTCAAAGAAGCCTGCGACAAGGGCTGGTGGACCGGCATCGCGGAACGCGCAGCGCAGACGGAACCGCGCTTCCTGATCGAAGTCGGTGGCAATCTGCTGCGCCGCCAACGCGGCGGCGCCCGCCAGCTCCTCGAACATCTGTGGCCGAAGCTCAAAATGATCGTGTCGGTCGATTGGCGTATCAACACCACCGGTCTCTACTCCGACTACATCCTGCCGGCCGCGCAGCATTACGAAAAGATGAATCAGCCGTACTCGAGTCCGATGCACATGCATGTGCTGCTGATCGAGAAGGCGGCCGAGCCGCCGGGCGAGGCGCGCAGCGAGTGGCAGATCATCCAAGGCCTCGCCAAGGCGCTTGAAGCTCGCGCAAAGGCGCGCGGCGTACAGCCGTGGCCACGCAAGAGTGGCGAGCCGGTGCCGCTAGACAATCTGTGGAACTGGATCACCAAGAACGGCGACCTCGCGGACGATGTCAAGTTGATCGACGAGATCTTCCGCGACAGCGCCATCCTGGGCACCATTCCCGCCGACACCACGCTCGCCAGCATGCGCAAGCAGGGCGCGGTGCGCGCGGTCGGCTGGGGCAATTCATCGATGATGGTGTGCCAGCAGTCGCCGATCGAGCCGAACAAAACGCATACGCCGTGGCGCAATCACGTCGAAGGACTCAAGCCCTATCCCACGCTCGTCCGGCGCGCACAGTTCTATATCGATCACGATTGGTACCTCGAAGCCGGCGAAGAGCTGCCGGTGCACAAGGACAACCCGCATCACGGCGGTGAGTTCCCGCTGCGGCTGACCAGCGGCCATCCGCGCTGGAGCATCCACTCGATGAACCACACCAGCAGCGTGATGCTCGGCACTCACCGCGGCTACCCGGTGATGTACATGAACCCCGACGACATGGAGGCGCGCGGGCTCAAGAACGACGACGAGGCGCGCGTCTTCAATGATCTCTCGGACATCCGCATTCGCGTCCGCCGCTCGCCCGGGACGAAACCGGGGCAAGTCGTCATCTACAATGGCTACGAGCCGTTCCAGTTCAAAGACTGGAAGGGGCCAGAAAACGTGGAGCCCGGCATGGTGAAGTGGCTGCACTTTGCGGGCGGCTACGGCCACCTGCAGTACCGTGGCCTGCACTGGCAGCCGATCCCGATCGACCGCGCCGTGCACGTCGACGTGGCGAAAGGATCGGTCGCTGGGGGTCGGACGATCACAGGGGAGGATCTGGCCCACTCACTACTCACCAGCACCAATCACGCGAACCCATGAACGCGCAGCAATTGCTCGAAAACATGGCCGACCTGGAGTCGCGCATCGCCGTCATCTACGAGCGGTTCGTTGCTCGCTTCCACGACGTTCCCGACGTGCGCGCGCTGTGGGAAAGTATGAGTCGCGAGGAGCTGCGCCACGCTGAGTTGCTGAGTCTCGCAGCGGGCGCCGCCCGCAGCCTGATCGCCGACCCGATGGCGGTCGATCATCTCGCACGGCTCCGGGCGGTGGTGGAGCAAGACGAAGCCGAGCAGTCCGAGGTCGTTCACCTGCAAGAAGCCCTGCGCGTGACGGCTGACTTGGAGGAGGCCGAAGCCGAGCATCTCCACGCGACCCTAAACGCGCTCGGCGACGTCGCTCGCTCGCTGGTAAACAACCCCACGATGGAGCATCGCTCGCGCCGTCTCTTGGAGTATGCCGTTCAACTCTTCGGTACGCCGGCCTTGCAAGAGCGCGTGGCGTGGCGCCGCTTTCACGACTGAAGGTGGCCGTGAATGCGGGTGACCGAACGGGATGAACGGTGAATGTCACGCGCCGCGCAGATCCACCTTCTCTCGCGCCTGGCGGGCGCGTACGATCCGGTCGTCCACCTCATGGGATTCGCGCCGCTGTGGCGGGCGATCGCCGAGGTGGCGGCGCCGCGGCTCGGTGAGCGCGCGCTCGACGTCTGCACCGGCACCGGCGGCGTCGCGCTGGAACTGGCGCGCCGCGGCGCGCGCGCGATCGGGATTGATCTCGCCTCAGGCATGCTGCAGCGCGCGCGACGCAAGCGCGACGACGAGCGATCGCCGAACGTGGTGTTCCTTTCCATGGACGCGCGACAACTCGCGTTCGGCGATCGCACGTTCTCGCTGGTGACCGCGTCGATGGCGCTGCACGAAATGGCCGAGGCCGAGCGCGCGCACGTGCTGCGTGAGATCGCGCGCGTGGCCGACGATCGGGTGGTGATCGCCGAGTACCGGGTGCCCCAGGGCCCCAGTCGCCGTCTCCTGTTCTGCGCCGCACGCCTCTTCGAGTACTTCGAGAGCGACGATTTCCGCAGCTTCGTCGCGCGCGACTTCGGCGAGCGGCTTGAGCGGGCCGGCTGCGCGCCGCAAGCGTCGCGCGACGTTGGCGGCTATCGGATCTGGTCATGTCGAGTTCGCCGCCCGTGAGCTCGGACGGCCTGCCAGCCGGGGGGCTGCGCGCGGCCCGGCCGCTGGTCGTAGCCGGCTTCGTCATCTCGTTCGTGCTGGTCGGTGGCGGTATCGACACCGTGAGCGTGTTCCTGGACGCGATTGCGCGGGCGACGGACTGGTCGCGTTCGGCGCTTTCACTGGCGGTGAGTATCGGCGCCCTGAGCGCCGCGTTGACTACGCCGATTGTCGGTGTCGCCGTTGATCGCTTTGGCGTGCGCGTGCCGATGACGGTGGGCGTCGGCTTGCTCGCCATCGGTTTTGGGGTCGTGATCGTCATGAGTCGCGCGTGGCACTTCGCGGCGGCGAACGTGCTTCTCGGTGCCGGGTTTGCCGCGAGCGCGCTGCTGCCGATCACGGTCGCGGTGACGATGCGAGTATCCGATCGCACCGCGTTGGCGCTTGGCATCGTGGGCGCGGGTGCGAGCGCCGGCGCGTTCGTGCTCGCGCCCGTAGTCCAGGCGGTCATCGCCGCAGTCGGCTGGCGCGGTGCATATGTGGTGATGGGCACGGCGGTGGTGCTGACGCCGCTGCCGTTTCTCGTCTTCAGCTTGCCACGCGGGCGGCTGCGCGGCACCGCGCTGTCGACCGAGCGGCCCACCCACGCCAGTCTGGCGTGCGAGCTGCGCCGCCCCGGGGTGGCCCCGCTGGCGGCGGTGATGATCCTACCCGCGCTCGCCGGCTTTTCCGTCTCGGTCCACTTGGTTCCGTACCTCACTAGCCTCGGCCATGCCGGCAGCGCGGCCGCCGGCGCGTTGGGCGCGACCATCGGCATCTCGGCCTTCGGCAAAATCGGCGGCGGGTTCATCGCCGACCGCATCGGTCCGTTACCGACCTTGCGCCTCTCGCTGATGCTGTGGGCGCTGGCGCTGGCGGTGCTGCATCACGCGGCGGCGCCGGCGGCGCTCGGCGTTTTTGTGCTCGCATACGGGCTCGCGTTTGGAACCCAGATGGCGGTGATTCCGCCGATCGCCGTGAGCGTACTGGGATCGGAGCGCTTTGGCACGCTCTTCGGCTTGCTGCAGCTCGCTGCCATGCTCGCGTCGGCCATCGGCCCGATTGCCTCCGGTGTGATCTTCGACGCCACCGGTCGCTACAGTGGCGCCGTCCTCATGTGGTTGGGTAGCATGACGCTCGCGGTGGCGATCGCGTGGGCGATGCGGACTGCGAACGCGAAGCCGGCGCCGGTCGCGGAAGGTGCCACATGAAACGCTTCACCCGGGCCGTCGATCCCTCGCAGGTGCGCGATCTGCTCGAGCGCGTGCCGCGCGCCTACATTGCGGTGAACGACGCCGGGACGCTCGCGGCGGTGCCCGTGGCCTTTCGATTCCAAGACGGTTGCTACTGGGTCGGCGTGCGCTCCGGACCGCTAGAGGCGAAGATTCAGCCACAGCAGGAAGTGGCGTTGATCATCGATGAAGGTTGCCACTACTTCGATCTGCGAGCGATCTACATTCGCGGCCGAGTGAGGCCGGCGGATCGCCCACCGAATGGCGCTTCGTTTGATCTGACCTGGTTTGAAGTCGTTCCCGACAAGGTGATCGCGTGGGACTTCGCAACCATGCATGAGGAGCGGTCGGATGCAGCCCATTGACCCCGAGGTCCAAGACTTCCTCGCATGCTCGATGGTGGCGCGCGTTGCGACCGTGTCTGCGAGAGGCCGGCCGCATCTGACCCCGTTGTCGTTCGTCTGCGACGGCGAACGGATTTACATGATCACCGCGTCGACCGTTCTGGCGCCGCGCAATGTCGCCGCACACTCCTCGGTCGTCTTGCTATTCGACGCCGAACGCGCACCACGGCCGGACCGCGTACTGCGGATCAGCGGGCAGGCCACGTTGCGGACGGATCGCGCCGCGCGGCGAATCATGATGCGGCGCGGCGCGCCTAAGTACTACCTGTGCGCCAGCGGGCTGCTGAGTCTGCTGCGGCACATTGGCAAGCTCCCGGTGTGGCTGCGTGCGTTTGTCCGCGGCGCCGACTCCGTGGTCGTGGAAGTCGTTCCCGAAACAGCGGAGTGGCTCGGGCGACCATGGTAACGCACGCACGCAGAACAGATTTGACTCGCCGCCAGCTTCTCATTAGCGGCGCCGCGGGTGGGCTTGCGCTCTCCTTGTACCGCTTGGCACCGAGCGCCGTCGGGCCATCGCGCGCCGCGAATTCGCCTGCGGCAGCAACCCCCCTCCCGGACTACCGCTCGTGGGAGGACGTCTACCGCGCTGCCTGGTCGTGGGATCGCGTGGTGCGTGGCACACATCTGCGCGCCAATTGCTTCAGTGCGTGCGCGTTTGATCTGTATGTGAAGGACGGTGTCGTGTGGCGCGAGGAGCAGGCCGACGTCTACGCTCGCCAAGCGGCCGGTCTTCCAGACTATGCACCGCGCGGTTGCCAGAAGGGCAGCTGCTACAGCTTGCTGATGATCGCTCCGGGCCGCCTCACCTATCCGCTCGAGCGCGTTGGTCCGCGCGGCTCCGGACAGTGGCGCCGGATTTCGTGGGACGCGGCGCTGACGCGCATCGCTGACGCAGTGATCGACGCGGCGCAGGCGGACGGTGTTGAGACGGTCATCTATGACAACGGTACCTCCAACGTCGACTGGGGCCCGAACACTGTCGGCGAGATGCGGCTGTTCGGGTTGCTCGGTGCGACCATGCTCGACGGATTTGCCGGTACCGGCGACCTCGCGATGGGCGCGGTACAGACGTGGGGTACGTCATTCGTGGACGGCAGCTCCGATGATTGGTTCCG
>JBGOUW010000118.1:0-10957 GCA_041477755.1 Binatia bacterium | reverse complement strand
TCTCTCGTTGGTACGGGCTGTTCCACCAAAAAGAAGGGCGTTGGGGAAGGCGATGATGTCGCCAAGCTCAGCGATCAAGAGCTCGCCGGCGCCGGAAGCTTGGAACGGAACAAGGCTGGGCTGAACCCGACCGAGGGCGGACCTTTGGCGGATGTACCGTTCGCCTTCGACTCATCTGAACTCGACGAGACGGCACGGCAGACGCTGCGCGCGAACAGCGATTGGCTGAAGGACAACTCCAAGGCAAAGGTCGAGATCGAAGGCCACTGCGATGAACGGGGCACCGTCGAATACAATCTCGCTCTCGGCGCCAAGCGCGCCCGTGCGGCGAAGGACTACCTGGTCACGCTCGGGGTGGCCGCCGATCGGCTTACCACGATCAGCTACGGAGAAGAGTTGCCGCTCTGCCGCGAACACGACGAGGCCTGCTGGCAGCGCAATCGGCGCGCCCATTTCGTCGTCTTGGCGGAATAGGGTGCGTCCGTCCCGTCATCTGTTCCGTCTGTTCGTCCTCGCCGCGGTTGCGAGCGGCTGTGCTACGCGTGCCGATCTGGTGAAGGTGCAAAAGGATCAGCGCGAGGTCCGTGCGCTGTTGGCGGACACGCAGGTCGCAGTCGACAGCTTGCGGCGGAAGGTGGAACAGATCCGTAGCCAGATCGACGAATCCAATCGCGCTGGCGGCCGTGGCGCGCGCGGCGGTTCGCGCCCGACGGAAGAGTTGGAGAAGCGTCTGGCTGAACTCGAGGCGCGACTCGCCGCGCAGGGGCAGACCATCCCGCCGGTCGGGGTGATGCCGGGTACCCCAGCGGTGGGTGAAACGCCTCCGGTTGGGGCTTCCCAGGCGCCGACCCCCGAGCCGACCAAGCCGCTGACCGTTTCTGAAGCGGCGCTTGCGCGTGAAGACGCCGCGCTGCAAGGCACTAAAGTCGATGAAGAGTATCGCGACGGCATTCGCGCGGTGAAGGCCGGTCAATGCGATCAGGCCGAGCCGAAGTTCCGCGCTTTCATCCGCAAGAATCCCAAGTCCGATCTTGCCGACAACGCGCAGTATTGGGTCGGCGAGTGCTACTACCGGCTGAAGAACTACAACAAGGCCATCGTCGAATTGAACGACGTGCTCTCCAAGTATCCCAAGGGCGACAAGGTGCCGAGCGCGCTGTGGACGCTGGCTGCGGCGTTCGAAGACTCTGGTGACAAGCTCGATGCCCGCCTCGTGCTGCAGAAGTTGATCAGCGATCATCCGAAGTCGGAAGAGGCGGAGCAGGGACGACAGAAACTACGCAGTCTGGGGGACTGACGGTGGCGCGCTGTCGCCGCGGCCATTCGCCCGTGTACCTTGCATATGCTCGTGTTGCGGCATCTCGAGCACATCGAGCGCCGGTTTGCGGCGCCGGTGTTGACGCTCGGTAACTTTGACGGAGTCCACTGCGGCCATCAAGCGATCCTCGCCCGCACGGTCGCAGCGGCGCATGCGCAGGATGGAGAGGCAATCGCCATCACCTTCTGGCCGCACCCGGCGCAGGTGCTCGCGCCGGCCCGTGGAGCCACGGTGATCATGGGTTTGCGCCAGCGACTCGAATTGATGGCCTCGTGCGGCGTCGATGTGATCATCACGCAGCGCTTCAGCCTGGGCTTCGCCAGCATCACGGCGGAAGACTTCGTCCGGCGCTTGATCGTCGAGCGGCTCGGGGTGCGGCGCCTGGTGGTTGGTCACAGCGTCAGCTTTGGCCACAACCGAGGCGGTAACGCGGTGGTGCTGCGCCGACTGGGCGCCGACCTCGGCGTGGAGGTCGAAGTGGTCGAGCCGGTCCGCGTCGGCGACCACGTTGCCAGCAGCAGCGCCGTGCGGCAGGCGTTGCGCGCGGGGGAGATTGAACACGCGCGCCTCCTGCTCGGCCGGCCGCACACCATCACAGGGCGCGTGATTCATGGCCACCATCGCGGCCGCACCATAGGTTTTCCCACCGCCAACCTGCGCATGAAGGCCGCAATGTTGCCGCCCGACGGGGTATATGCGGTGCGCCTGCGTTGGCGCGATCAGTGGCGCGCCGCGGTCGCCAACATCGGGTTCAACCCGACCTTCGGCGATCGTGAACGCAGCATCGAGACCCACGTATTCGATTTCGCTGCCGACCTCTATCGGCAGCGCGTGGAAGTGGCGTTTCTCAAGCGCATCCGCAGCGAGGTGAAGTTTGCCGATGCCAGCGCGTTGGTCGCTCAGATCAAACAAGATGTGGCGGCGGCGCGCGCAGTGCTGGTGCAAGAGCCAATCTGAGCGATGGACGTGTTCACCATTACCGTCGACCGCGCCGACGCGCGGCAGCGGCTCGATCGCTTCTTGGCCGGCGTTGGAACCTGGGGAACCCGTTCGCAAGTGCATCGACTTATCGCCGACGGTGGCGTGCGGATCGACGGAGTGCCAGCGAAACCCGGTGCGGTGCTGCGCTGTGGTCAATGCGTCGAAGTTCGCCCCTCGCGCCGCGCCGCGTGTGCTGACGTGATGCCCGAAGCCATCCCGCTCAATGTGCTGTACGAAGACGACTGGCTGCTCATCATCAATAAGCCCCCGGGCTTGGTCGTGCATCCGGCGCCGGGCCATTGGCAGGGCACCTTGGTGAGTGCGCTGCTGCACCGCTGGCAGAGCCGGCCCCCCGATCTCGATCCGCTCCGGCCGGGAATCGTTCACCGACTCGACAAGGATACCTCGGGCGTGTTGGTGATCGCGAAAGACGCCGGGACATTGGCCGCGTTGGGCGCGCAGTTTCGTGCCCGCGAGGTCAGCAAGGAGTATCTCGCCCTGGCGTGGGGCAAGTTACGCGAGCGCCGCGGTGAGATACGGCGGCCGATCGGCCGTCACCCGGTACAGCGTAAACGCATGAGTGTGCGCGCCGGCGGGCGTGACGCGGTCACGCGCTACGAAGTGGTGGCGGACACGGACGGCGTGAGTGTCGTGCGCGTATGGCCGCAAACCGGTCGCACGCATCAGATTCGCGTCCACCTGTCCGCGCTGGGACATCCGGTTGTCGGCGACGCCCTCTACGGTGGTGGCGGCGCGCGCGCCGCCGCCTTGGGGATGCCGCGGCAGGCCCTGCACGCGGCGCGAATTGAGTTTGTGCATCCGCACACCGGTGAGCCGATGTGCGTCTCGGCAGAGTTGCCCGATGATCTGCATAGCCTGCTCGACCGATTGGGCCTTTCCAGCTTGACTTCCCACAGACCATCCAGTAGCGTTTCTCCACAACAGCAACGCGCGTCACGACCGAGGGCCTCCGAGCACGACACCCGCCTCGGAACCGCCCGATCATCACACCGCGCATCTCCGAAACTGAGATCGTTGAAAGAAGAGAGGACCTAAGTATGGCCGACGACGTTGTCGGGAGAGAGAGACCGCAAGGCTCGGGGGGACGCCCGGAGCGCCGCCGCCGTCATCACTCGCACCACAACAATCATCACGGCGACGACGGCGGGCAGCAGCGGCACGAGCCCGCACCGGTGCAAGGCTTGCCCATCGAGCCGGTCGAAGAGCCGCCCGAGCGTGAGGGTGCGCTCAATCTGAAGGCGCTCAAAGAAAAGAAGATCAACGAGCTGGCGCAGATCGCGAAGGATTTCAATGTCGAAGGTGCCGCCAATCTGCGCAAGCAGGAGCTGATCTTTGCCATCTTGGGCGCGCAGACCGAGCAGAGTGGCTTCGTCTACGGCGAAGGAGTCCTTGAGATCCTGCCCGACGGTTTCGGATTCCTCCGCGCGCCCGACTACAACTACCTCCCCGGCCCCGACGACATCTACATCTCTCCGAGTCAGATTCGCCGCTTCAACTTGCGTACCGGCGATGTGGTTTCCGGCCAGATTCGCCCGCCCAAAGAGGGCGAGCGCTATTTCGCGCTGCTCAAGGTTGAAGCGATCAACTACGAGGAGCCGGAGAAGGCGCGCGAGAAGATCCTCTTCGACAACCTCACCCCGTTGTATCCCAATGAGCAGCTCCAGTTGGAACATGATCCGCGGGAATTCACGGGGCGACTGATCGATCTGTTCACGCCTATTGGGAAGGGCACGCGCGGCCTGATCGTTGCGCCACCTCGTACCGGTAAGACGATGATGCTGCAGCATATTGCGCACGGCATCACGCAGAATCACAAAGAAGTGGTGCTGATCGTCCTGCTCATCGACGAGCGGCCGGAAGAAGTGACCGACATGCAACGGTCGGTGAAGGGCGAAGTGATCAGCTCGACCTTCGACGAGCCCGCAACCCGCCACGTGCAGGTGGCCGAAATGGTGATCGAGAAGGCCAAACGGCTGGTCGAGCACGGCCGCGACGTGGTGATCCTGCTCGACAGCATCACGCGCTTGGCACGCGCTTACAACACGGTGGTGCCGCCGAGCGGCAAGATCCTTTCCGGCGGGGTGGACTCCAACGCCTTGCACAAGCCGAAAAAGTTTCTCGGTGCGGCGCGCAACATTGAAGACGGCGGCAGCCTCACCATCATGGGTACCGCCCTGGTGGACACCGGTAGCCGCATGGACGAAGTGATTTTCGAAGAGTTCAAGGCTACCGGAAACATGGAAATCCACCTCGATCGCCGGCTGGTCGACAAACGCATTTTCCCCGCCATCGACATCAACCGCTCCGGCACGCGCAAGGAAGAGCTGCTCTTGGAACGCGAAACCCTCAGCCGCGTATGGATTTTGCGCAAGCTGTTGGCCCAGTTGAACCCGGTCGAGGCCATGGAATTTGTGCTCGACAAGGTCGGCGACACCAAGACAAATGCCGAGTTCCTGGCCTCGATGAACCAGTAGGGGCGGTTGCCTCAGGAATTCCCTTTCTGTTATCTCTGTGCCCTTGAATCTGACCCGGTTCCGAATGTTGGAGAGGAGATCTGTATGGAAGTGAGCATGAAGCAGCTCTTGGAGGCCGGCGTACACTTTGGCCACCAAACGAGCCGCTGGAACCCAAAGATGAAGCCGTACATCTTTGGTGCCCGCAACGGCATCTACATCATCGACCTGCAGCAGACGGTGAAGCTCTTCGAGAACGCCTACGCGTTCGTGCGCGAAGTGGCGGCCCAGGGCGGCCACGTCCTGTTTGTCGGCACCAAAAAGCAAGCACAGGACGCGATCAGAGAAGAGTCGGACCGCTGCGGCATGTTCTACGTCAACACCCGTTGGCTGGGCGGCACGCTCACAAACTTCCAGACCATCAAGCAGAGCATCGACAAGTTGAAGAAATGCGAAGAGACACTCGAGAACCCGGTGATGGCCCAAGCCCTCACCAAGAAGGAAATGCTCAACGTCAGCCGCGAGCGCGATAAGCTCCTCGGTGCCCTCGGCGGAATCAAAAACATGCGCAAGCTGCCCGACGCGCTGTTTGTGATCGACCCGCAGAAGGAAGAGATTGCGGTCAAAGAAGCCAACAAGCTCCACATCCCGGTGGTCGCGGTGGTGGACACCAATTGCGACCCCGACGTGATCGACCACAAAATCCCCGGCAACGACGATGCCATCCGCGCCATTCGCTTGTTCTGCGGGGCGATCGCGGATGCGGTGCTCGAAGGTCGCGCGCGCGCCGAAGAGCGCGCCAAGGGTGTGAGCGACCAGGTTGCCGACGACGCCGGCCCGAGCCAGGTGGCCCCCGCGGCCGCTGTCGAAGGAGGGATGGCGCAGTGAGTGAAGTGAGCGCCGCCCTGGTTCGCGAACTCCGCGACAAGACCGGGGCGGGAATGATGGATTGCAAGCGGGCGCTCGCCGACAGCGCGGGAGACCTCGAAAAGGCGATCGTCGTGCTGCGCGAGAAGGGCCTCGCCGCGGCGGCGAAACGCGCCACCCGAGTGGCGAGCGAAGGCCTGATCGTAGCGGCCAGCAACGGCGACGGCACAGTCGGCGCCCTGGTCGAAGTGAATTGCGAGACCGATTTCGTCGCCCGCACGCCCGAGTTCGGCGCGCTGGTCGAGCGAGCGGCGCAGCAGGTATTGGCACACGGCGCGGACGTGAATCTGGGAGAGCTGACTACCGGCGCGGTTGCGAAGACCGGCGAGAACGTCGTGATGCGCCGGGCGGCGCGTTTCGAATCACCGGCGAACGGCGGGCTGGTCGGCTCCTACATCCACGCCGGGGGCAAGATCGGGGTGCTGCTCGAGCTTGCGCGCGACGGGGCGATTGGCAGTTCGCCGGATTGCGCCCAACTGGTCCGCGATCTCGCGATGCAGGTCGCCGCAGCGAATCCGCGCTACGTCCGCCGTGAGGAAGTGACGTCCGCTGTACTCGATGGCGAGCGCGCCATCTATCGTGCCCAAGCTGCCACCTCGGGAAAGCCCGACGCGGTGATCGAGAAAATGGTGACCGGCAAGCTGGAGAAGTTCTTCAAGGATGTCTGCTTGCTCGAACAGCCGTTCATCAAGGACCCCGATCGCTCCGTTAGCACCTGGTTGGCGGAGGTCGTGAAGCGGGTCGGTGGAGCAATCACGGTCAAGCGCTTCGCGCGGTACCAGCTCGGGGAGCAGACCGAGCAGGCGGCATAAGTCGTGGCCGGAGTGCCTCGCCGCAGCGGAGCGGCAGCAGCGGCGTCACCAGCCCGGCTGCGCTACCGGCGTATTCTCCTCAAGCTGAGCGGCGAAGCCCTTCTCGGCCGGCAAGAGTTTGGGATCGACAATAGTGTCCTGCAGGGCATTGCCGCCGAGATCAAAGAGGTGCGCGATCTCGGCGCTGAGATCGCCGTAGTCATAGGCGGCGGCAACATTTTTCGCGGCGTGGCCGGCAGCAGTCGCGGCATGGAGCGGGCCACCGCGGACTACATGGGCATGCTGGCCACCATCTTCAACGCTCTGGCGTTGCAAGACGCGCTCGAACGCGAAGGCGTGCAGACGCGTGTCCTGTCGGCCATCGAGATGCAACAAGTCGCCGAGCCCTACATCCGTCGGCGCGCCACGCGCCATCTTGAAAAGGGGCGAGTCGTGATCTTCGCCGGCGGCACCGGCAATCCGTTCTTCACTACCGACACGGCGGCTAGCTTGCGCGCAGCGGAGATCGGTGCCGAAGTGATGCTCAAAGCCACCAACGTCGATGGCATCTACGACGCCGACCCGCGCAAGAAGCGCAACGCCAAGAAGTTCACGGAGTTGACCTACCTGGAGTGTCTGAGCAAGGAACTCAAGGTAATGGACGCGACCGCGATATCGCTGTGTAAAGAGAGCTCGCTGCCGATTATCGTGTTCGATCTCTCGGCGCGCGGAAATATCAAGCGTGCGGTTACCGGCGAGGCAGTCGGCACCATAGTAAGGCAACGACCATGATAGACGAGGTCATTGAAGGACTACGCAAGGACATGGAGCGGACGCTGGTCAGCTGCCGGCGCGACTTCGGGCGCACGCGCACCGGACGCGCCTCCACGGCGCTGCTCGACGGCATTATGGTCGATTACTACGGTACCAAAACGCCGCTGAACCAACTGGCGGGCGTCTCGGCACCGGAACCACGGATGCTCGTGTTGCAACCGTACGACAAGGGCGCGATGCAGGAGATCGAACGCGCCATTCAGCAGTCCGACCTCGGCCTGACGCCGATGAACGACGGCAAGATCATTCGCATCCCAATCCCCGAACTGACTGCCGAGCGGCGGCGCGATTTGGTCAAGCATGTTCGCAAGGAAGCGGAGGGCCATCGGGTCTCGATGCGCAATCATCGCCATGAGGCCATCGACATGCTCAAGACGCTGGAGAAGGATAAGGAGATTACCGAAGACGACCTGCGCCGTGGCCAGGAGAAGGTGCAGGAGATCACCAACGACTACATCGAGCGCGTCGACAAGGCGCTGAAGGCCAAGGAAGACGAAATTCTCGAGGTCTGATTCGGTGCCGGCGCTTCCTTCCCTCGATCTGACGCGCCTGCCCCGTCACGTCGCCATCATCATGGATGGCAACGGCCGGTGGGCGCAGCAGCGCGGCCTCAGCCGCATCGAAGGGCACAAGCACGGCAAGGATTCCGTGCGGGCGATCGTCGAGCAAGCGCGCGACCTTGGCATCGAGTATCTCAGCCTGTACGCCTTCTCCACCGAGAATTGGCAGCGTCCGCGCAACGAAGTGAGCGCATTGATGGGGTTGCTGCGCCGCTACCTGCGCACCGAACTCAAGAAAATGATGGAGCGCGACATCCGGCTGGTCGCCGTCGGCGACACGACACGCCTGCCGCTCGCGGTGCAGCGCTACTTGGCGGCGGACATCGAGGCCACTAAACACAACACCGGGATGACCGTGGTGCTGGCGGTGAGTTACGGCGCGCGCGCGGACATTGTCCGCGCCGCGCAGGTGATCGCGCGCGAGTGTGGGGCGGGGCGACTCGACCCCGACCGCATCGACGAAACCGTCGTCGACCGCTACCTCAGCACGCACGGCATTCCTGATCCCGATCTGCTCATTCGCACCAGCGGCGAGATGCGGCTGTCGAACTTCTACCTCTGGCAGCTGGCGTACAGCGAGATTTTCGTCACCGAGACCCTGTGGCCGGACTTCCGCGAACGCCAGTTGCGTGAAGCACTCGCGGCTTTTCAGCAACGCGAACGGCGCTTCGGCCGCGTGCTCGAGTCGCCGCAAGGGGAACCGCTCCGTGCTGCGCGCTAGGCTCGCGACAGCTGCGGTCGCCATTCCTCTGCTTCTGCTACTGATCAAGTACGCACCATTCTGGCTCTTCGCCGCGGTATTGGCGCTGATCGCGGCGGTTGGTGTCCTCGAGTATTTCGTGATGGCGTTTCCGAGCCAGCCGGGCTCGCGCGCGCTGGGTGTGGCGCTCGGTTGGATGCTGGCGGTCGCGAGCGCGTCGACCCGCGCCGACTGGCTCGCCTTCGCGATGGTGGCTGCGTTGGTGACCGGGCTGAGCTGGACGTTGCTGGCGCGTGTCGATTTCGAGAAGGGTATCGGCGATCTCGGCCTCACGTTGTTGGGTGTCTTGTACGTGGGCGTGTTGCTGCCGTACTTCGTGTGGTTGTGGCAGACCCCGCACGGCGCCGGCTGGGTCATTCTCCTACTTGGTGCGGGGATGGGGGGCGACAGCAGCGGCTATTTCGCCGGCCGCGCGTTCGGCAAGCACAAACTCATGCCGCGCGTGAGCCCTGGCAAAACCGTCGAGGGCGCTCTCGGCATTCTCGCTGGAAGTGTGGCCGGGGTCGGTGTCGTGAAGCTGATTCTGTTGCCGCTGATGGGCTTAGATGTCCCCGACCTGGGATGGAGTGAAGCAACGGTAGTCGCGGTACTGATCGGCGTGGTGGGGCAGGTGGGCGATCTGTGCGAATCCATGATGAAGCGCACGTTCGCCGCCAAGGAGTCGGGATGGATATTTCCCGGCCATGGCGGCGTGCTGGATCGCATCGACAGTCTGGTGTTCCCGGTAGCCCTCCTATACTATTACGTCGATCTCTGCCGTTGAGGTGGAGTGAGGAGATTCAATGCCCACCAGTATTCTCGCGGCCATCATCGTCCTGGGATTTCTGATCTTGGTGCACGAGCTGGGTCACTTCTTGGTAGCCAAGCGCGTCGGCGTCAAGGTGCTCCGCTTTTCCATTGGCTTCGGTCCTAAACTGTTTGGCTGGCGTTCCGGCGATACGGAATATCAGCTCAGTGTCGTACCGCTGGGCGGTTACGTAAAAATGGAAGGCGAGGATTCCGACGCCGAGCTGGACGAGGCGGCGAAGAAGGTGTCGTTTGCGCACCAACCTGTCAGCCGGCGCTTTGCCATCGTATTCGCTGGGCCGGGCACGAATCTCCTGTTTGCCTTCCTGATCTTTTGCGTGACCTACATCGCGTTCGGCGTGCGCACGCCGAGCGATCTGGCAAAGGTGGGAGGGTTGTCGGCCGGCATGCCGGCGATCGAGGCCGGCGTTGAAGCCGGCGATGTCGTTCGCTTCGTTGATGACAAGCCGGTCAGCACTTGGGACGAAATGTCGCAGGCGATCCGCCAGAGTGGCGGCCGCACGCTGGTGCTGACGATCGATCGCAACAGCAGCGAACGCAAGATCAGCGTCACGCCGAAGGAGCGCCCCAACAAGACCATCTTCGGCGAGGAGCTCGAAACCAAAATCTATCTCATCGGCATCGAGCCCGGACTCGACGTGAAGAACGTTGGCCCGCTCGAAGCCGTATGGATCGCCGGTCAGCAAACCTTCATCTGGAGTGAGACGATTCTGGTGGGATTGGTGAAGATGGTCTCGGGCAAGATCCCGTCGAGCGAAATCGGCGGGCCGATCGAGATCGTCCGCCAAGCCGGCAAGCAGGCGGCGCTGGGTATCGAGTTTCTCCTCATGTTCACCGCGGTGATTAGCATCAATCTCGGCATCCTCAACCTGTTGCCGATCCCGGTGCTCGATGGCGGGCACCTGTTTTTCTTTGCCATCGAAGGACTGCTCGGCCGCCCGATTGAGGTGCGCTACCGCGAACTGGCTCAGCAGGTCGGCTTGTTTGTGCTGATAGCGTTGATGCTCTTCGCCTTCTACAACGACATCGCCCGCGTCCTGCAGGGCTAACACGCCAGTGTGGACCCTCGGACTCGACACCGCGACCTGGACTGCGAGTGTCGGGGTTGATCGCGACGGGGTTGCCGTCGCGCAGCAAACCGAACGCGTCGGGAACGCGCTCGCTGCCGCCATCATCCCCCTCATTGACGGCGTCCTCACTCGGGTAGGCATCACGATCAGTGAACTCGACGCGATCGCGGTGTCGGCCGGCCCCGGATCGTTCACCGGACTGCGTGTTGGACTCAGCACGGCGAAGGGGTTGGCGTACGCTGCCAACGCTCGCCTGGTGACGGTGCCGACGCTGGAAGCGCTAGCACGCGCACTCGGCCCGCGTACCGAAACGGTCTGGACGATCCTCGATGCGCGCCGCAGCGAGATCTACGCCGCTGGTTTTCGCTGGCGCGGCGACCAGCTCGATCGCGTGGTTGCCGAGATGGCCATCGCTCCGCGCGAACTGACTCGTTT
>JBGOUW010000488.1:0-3840 GCA_041477755.1 Binatia bacterium | reverse complement strand
GGGGTCGGTAATCCCCGGCGGCACGAATTGCGCGAAGTGAACACGCGCGTCGAGTTGATTGAGTGCGCGCAGTAACCACGCCTTCTCGCCTTCGCGTCGATTCTTTGGGCAGAGTGAGTCGAGCGCGGCCTCAAATGCAAGATAAAGATTCCGATAGGCCTCAAACGGATCCTTGCTTACTTGGGAAAATCGATAAAACCGGAAAGACGGGTGCCAAGCTGGCGGGGCTCGTTTCGGCTGCGGAACCGTCTTGCCGTCCTTGTCAGTGACCGTGATCTGGACCTCCATGCCGAGCCCGAGCTGCTCCACGTAAACGTGCCGAACGATTCGATCGGCGCCATCCCTGAAAAACAGAGTATGGTTCCGGCCGGGCTGAGCGATTGCGAGCGTTCGCTGTTCATCGACTGAGACAAGGTCTAGTCCGCGCTGGCAGATTTCGAAGCCCTGGGACAGAAGCTCTGCGGGCGCCAGGGTGTCAGTTGTTCGCGCAACGATCACTCGATGTCGCGGCCGAAGCTCCACGATCCAGGGTGTCGTCGGCGAAAGGTGGACCTGCCGCGCGCATGGCTCGTGTAACTGGAAGGCAACAGCAGCACCCGTCCCTCCAGGTTCCTCCAAGGGAATGTCTCCGATGCGGGGCATCACATCTCACCGAGTGTCGTCAGCCGAGTCGAACGCTGGCGGCTCAGGTGCGGCGGCGCCAGTGAGAGAGCCGCCTTCGCCGCCGTCGCCTGCAGCCGCGGGTTAGACTGTGCCGACATCATCGCGACTCATCATGGCGGAAGCACTCAGGCGGAGGGCTCGGTTGCAAGCAGTTCCCGGGCTGGCTCACACCTCTTGGCAGAATATCCCAACCGCAGTTGTAACCTTCGCGAGTAGCCTTAGGCCAAATGTTGAGTCGCGACACCTCCTTGGCGGAGACGGTGACTGGATATGGATCAGAGAAGCAGTTCTCAGGTTCGTCCGGCTGCGGAAAGCATGCCTGCTTTGAAGAGACTCTCACCGAATACGAATCTGGCATAACAAAGAAGCAAAACGCCTGGCCTCCCATGAGCACAGCTTCCGAGATCGGGTTCGGTGGTTGCTCCAACGAAAGCGTGACGCGACTCGGGTGCGTATTCATGCATCCGTGATTCTCGATTCGCTCGATGCAGATAGCTCCGGAGAGAGCATCCCATTGGGGCGAGTAGCTCATCGTGCCTGCACTACAGGCGCTGAGATTCGCGCAAGCAAACAGAATCAACGCAGATCGACGCACGGCTTCCACTGCAGTCTAACTACAATTGGGCGTCCGAAAACATTCGGCAACCCAAGCGAGCGTTACTTCGTATCGCTGCGTGCGAATGGTGGATTCGTCGCTACGAATGTGCCGGAACGTTCGCGCCTTGGATCGTGCTCCCTCACGCGACCGGTGAACCCTCTTATGCAACATAGGTTGCTGGCTAGCGTCGACCCGCCGCCGTCGCACACAATCCGTCGGCCGGACTCACCACACCGCGCCCGCCGCGGTTGAGCACGTGTGTGTAGATCATCGTCGTTGTCACATCGCGGTGCCCGAGTAACTCCTGCACGGTTCGGATGTCATAGCCGGTCTCAAGCAGATGGGTCGCAAAGCAATGCCGCAAGGTGTGCGGCCCCACCGGTTTCGCGATGCCGGCACTGCGCCGGGCGTCGCGAATCGCCCGCCGCGGGACTGACTCGTGGAGATGGTATCGCTGCGGCGGGCCAAATCTGGGATCGGTGCAAATCTTGGCGGCGGGAAACACCCATTGCCAGCCCCATTCGCGATTCGCATTCGGGTACTTCCGCGCGAGAGCGTCCGGCAGCTGCACGCAACCGAGTCCCGCTTTCAGATCCCGCTCGTGGAGGCGGCGAACGCGATCGAGATGCCGTAGAAGCGCGTCCTTGACGCCCGCCGGTAGCATCGTCACGCGGTCCTTGTTGCCCTTGCCTTCGCGAACGAGAATTTCGTTTCTCGTGAAGTCGATGTCCTTCACTCGCAGTCGTAAACACTCCATCAACCGGAGTCCCGAGCCATAGAGGACCATTGCCATGATCCACGAAACCCCGTCAAGCGCGGTCAGCAGCACCTCGGAGTAAAGCCGCCAGTGCCTGGTTCTGTGTCGAGGCCGCCACGTGGCGCTTGACCGCCAGGGAGGTGAGAAACGCTTCGATCTCTGGCTTGCCCATCTCCGCCGGATGCCGCTTGTGATGGAACAAGATGAACCGCCTGATCCAACCACAATACGCTTCCTCGGTGCGGTAGCTGTAATGGCGCGTGCGGATCGCGTCGCGCACCTGATCGAGCAGCTTCGGCTTTTCAGCAGGTCGCAGCGGCGCGGTTGCGATGATGAGTCGTGGTCCGGACGAAGGCTGACGGGAAACGGGTCCTGGATTGCCGGCCGCCCCTGGTTGGCTCGCGCTCTCGGCGCGCTCGGCGGTGACTCCGCCTGTGTCACATCGGGGCTAGACCTCCACCACCAACGCGTCGTTCGCGAGTTCGATCGTGATCTGGTCGCGGCGGGCGAGCACTTCGCGGCCGATGTGGGTGAGGATCAGCCGACGACAGCCGAAGCGATGGCGATGCTCGGCGAGCCGGGGGTAGTCGAGGTGAAAGTCGACCCGCGTCTCGTAGTAGCAGCACTCGCAGATGAACAGGTCCGTGCCTTGCGACCACTCGACCAGGCCTTCCGTCCAGCCGGTGTCGCCCGAGTACAGAATCACCCGATCGTCGATCCGAACCCGCAACGCGAGGGAGATGTCGTGCTCTTGGTGCGGAACCCGAAACGGTTCGACGGCGAAAGCGCCGACGCTGGTCGGGACGCCCGGGGTCAGTTCGATGAACTGCAACGCGAACGGCAGCGGACGCTTGGCGAGTTCCTTGTAGGCCGCGCGGAATACCGCATCGACGCGCTCTTCGGTGCCCGGCGGTCCGGCGATGAGCAGCGGCCGTTGGCGCGGCGCCTCGTAGGTGTACTCGAGGAAGAGATACGGCAACCCCGCGAAGTGATCGCCGTGCAGATGACTGAGCAGGATCACGTCGATGACCGCAGGATCGACGCGGTCGCGCTTCAGCGCCGTGAGCGTGGTGGCGCCGCAGTCGAGCAGCGCGGTTGCCCTCGATCCGCGCACGAGATAGCCCGCCTGGTGCCGACCGCCGGCGGAGAATGCATCGCCGGCACCGAGGAAGTGGACCTGCAGCGCCATCAACGGCCAACCAGTCTTTCGAGCTCGTGTACGACCACGACCAGCCCGGAGAGCGTCGGTTGACGCGCGCTGCGAATGTCATTGATGAGCCGGCCGAGCCGCTCCAAATGCTCGGTGTGCTGCTCGCTATACTCCAGGACGCAGCGTTGCACCGTCGTCCCTTCATTGCGCTGCAGCAAGAGGTTGCGCGTCAATTGGCGCCGGATTGCGGCGAGCGCCTCGATCAGGCCTTCGCTGGCGCGGCGGTCCCAGCCGTCTTCGCCCGCCACCGCGGAGAGATTCTGGCGTATCCATTCAAAGTCGATCAAGTCGACCGCTCGATAGTACACTTCGGCGACCACTTCGAGGGGCGTCTCGATATCCATCGCGATCTGGTCAATCTCGAGCAAGTCGGCGGTGCGGCGCAAGCGCACCAGCGCGTCCGCCTGCGGGTCGGGGACACCGGCGGTGACGAGGGCATCGCGGGCCGCCTGTTCGCGTTGCCGCTCGCCCGGTGACAGCAGCTCGCCTACGCCGTGCTGCAGCGCACCCACCGACATCGAGAAGGCCTTGACCAGATCGCCGATGCCGAGGTCACGTTGCTGGGTGTCGATGATCCATTTGGTGGCACGGTCGAGCGCGTGTTCGAGTACG
>JBGOUW010000435.1:0-4382 GCA_041477755.1 Binatia bacterium | reverse complement strand
CTGGGTAGACTTCAACGTGAACGGTATCCGAAACCGTCAATCCCGGGAGAGTGGTCGAGGTCGCTGGTCCGTCCAACGACTCTGACGCATAGACCTGATACGTCGCGTAGTACGCCTCTTCCGACGTCGCCGCGTTGCGCAAATCTGAGTTGGCCCGCGCATCGAAGCCCCGCTGGCGGTATGCGGTAAACTGCGGGATGGCGACAGCAGCCAAGATGCCGATGATGGCGACCACGACCAGCAACTCAATCAGAGTGAACCCCTTCGATGACAGCGACAGTTTCAGACGCCCCTCCTTCGTGCCCGCCTGGCACAGCACGAAGCACGCCATGATTGCGGCCAGTAAATTCCGTTGCGCTTCGTCCACGCCATAGACGGCGCGCGGCGAACCTCGTCAAGAACTCAGCACAAGATGCCGCAAAGCGGCAACCACAGGCGACGCAGACTTCGGTTGGATGCTCGCTTCCGTAGCCGCCAAATGTCGATCACCGCCGCGCGGGTGGGTACGCACGTTCGGTTTTGTTTGGTATCGGGACCAAAAGAGGGCAGGTAGTCGGTTGTCACGAACTATGTGATCGATAGCGCCCAGCGCGCAGATTGCGGCGCACCTGCCAGACTTCGCGCAGCACTTCGAGATAACTCGTCGCCTTCAGCTTGCTGTCGGGTTGGTCCACCCAGCGCACGGGCAACTCTTTGATGCGAAAGCCCAGCGCGCGCGCCACCGCGAGGATCTCCACGTCGAAGCCCCAGCGGTCGATGGTGAGCAGCGGGAACACGCGCTCCACGCACACCGCGGTCACCATCTTAAAACCCGTCTGCGTATCGTGGATACCCGGCACGGCCAGCAGTTGGATGATTCGGTTGCCGAGCTTGCCGGCCAGCTCGCGGTACCAGGCCTGATGCACGTGCACGTTGGCGCCCGGCACGTCGCGCGAGCCGATTACGACATCGAAGCCAGCATCGACGCACGGCCAGAATGTTTCGATGTGATCGATCGTCGTCGAGTTGTCGGCATCCATGAACAAGCGATTGCGCCCGCGCGCTGCCAACATGCCGCGGCGCACGGCGGCGCCTTTGCCGTGGTTGCGCTTGTCGGGCTGTTCGATCACTTCAATCGGCAGCGCGGTGCCGGCGGCGCGCGTGCGCACGAGGTCGGCGGTACCGTCCTGGCAGCCGTCGTCGACGACGAGAATTTCCGCGGCGTACGATTGACGCGCGAGATAGCTCACGACATCGTCGAGGGTACGCGGCAGCCGTCGCGCTTCGTTGTACGCCGGAATGACGACGGAGAGATGCGGTGCGGAGGGACTAGGCATCGGCTTGAGGCACCTGGACTAATCACATCCGCCGCGCCGGGAAAAGATTGGCGCATGCATTCCGCAAACAAAATCAGAGGGTGCACCGGCGTGCACTCTCTTCGTCTCGCCCGTTTACGATTTGAACGTCGTGCGCGCTTGCGACAACACGACGTTGCCCTTCTGCGTCTCCGCTTGCACGATCGCCTCGCCCTTACCGGTCACCCACATCTTCGTGATGATCACGTCACCGAAGTAGACCTGATCGGCGAAGCGGGCCTCGAACGACTTGAAGCGCGCCGGATCGCCGCCACACAGCGCACGCAGGATCGCACGGCCGACGATGCCGTAGGTACACAGCCCATGCATGAACGGCTTCTGGAAACCGGCCATGGTGGCGAAGTCGGGATCGATGTGGATCGGGTTGCGATCGCCAGACAGGCGATAGATCGCGCCCTGCTCCGGCCGCGTCGGCTCTTCGATCACGTGATCGGGCTTGCGATCGGGCACCACGTTCACGCCCTGCGTCGACGGGCCGCGCTCGCCGCCGAAGCCGCCGGCGCCACGAATGAACAGCGTCGCCTTGGTGGTGAGCAATAGGCCCTGATCGTCCTCGACGATCCCTTCGGAACCGATCACCGCCGCCTTGCCCTTGTCCCACACTTCACTGACGCGGCCGGTGACGCGCACGCTGGCGTCGGGTGGAATCTCCCGATGCAACGTAATCGACTGCTCGCCGTGCAACAGCATGGCAAGGTCGATGTCGACGTTCGAGACCAGGCCGCCCATCGAGAACATGCCGGGAATCACCGCAAAGGTCGGCAGCACTTTGGGACCTTTCCCTTCGTAGACGAACTCCAGCTCGCCCTCCGGCTTGGCCCCGACGCCGACCGCATATAGCATCACGTCCTTCGAATCCCACTTGAAGGGAACCGGCTCGAACGTCATGCCAACCAGAGCACTCGAAATTGGTTTACCCATGGCCGCACGTTGTCGGGAAAGTTCGCTCTCAAGTCAAGCCCCGGACCTTGCAACGCGCCGCGCTCCTGCACTACGGAGGACTCCGCACGAAAGGGGCAGGCGATATGAAGCTATGGCAACTGAGCGCGCGCGAAGGCATCCGCGACACGCTGGCGCGCTACGCACACTGCGCCGACAGCGGGCGCTTCGCCGAACTGGTGGGACTGTTCACCGAAGATGGCGTGCTGGAGATCGATGGCCGTGCGCCGCTCGCGGGGCGTGCGGCGATTCTCGCCTTTCTCACCAGCACCAAGACCAGCCTCGCCGCCGGCGCGATGCAGCCGTTCATCCGCCATCACCTCTCCAGCATCCGCATCGACATCGAGAATACCGACGCCGCGCAAGCGGCGAGCTACTTCCTCGCCATCACCCATCGCGGTCCGGACCACTGGGGGCGCTACCGCGATCAACTCGTCCAGGTTGATGAACGATGGCTGTTTCGCCACCGGCGCGTGCGCGTCGATGGCCGCGCTCCGCAAGGCTGGTCAGCGACGCGGACCGATTCGTTGTAGAAAGTCGCTCAGTGCCCCATGCCCGGATGTGGACCAGCGGCGGGTGCGGTGACCTTCGTAAATCCGTCGGGCACTTTCAGGACATCGGCGGGCGGCGCCTTCTCAGCCACCTCGATCACTTCGGTCGTGGTGCTCATCGTCTGTGGCCCCATGCTGATGGAGAACGTCGTGCGCAACGGCAGCGCCTTGAGGTTCACCAGCGCCTCGCCGAACTTGGCGCCCGACCCGCCCGTACCGCCGAGCGACTTGGCGAATGCCGTCGCATCGGCCGCGGCCATCGGTGGCTGGATCGCTTCGGTCACCCACACCGAACCGGTCATGCCGCCCTCGATCGCGTACTCCTTGGCGTCATAGCCCGCGATCTTCTCCGCCTTGCCGGTCGACTTGAGGGTAACTGGTGCGTCCATCTTGGCCATCGGGTTGCCTCCCATCTTGGCCATCATCTCGCGCGCCTGCGGCGGCAGGTTGTCCATCTGCTTCCGTATCTGCTCTTTCATCGTGTCGAGTTGCTGTTGCAGCTCGGCGAAGGTCTGGGTGAAGTACGTCTTCTTCGTCTTGTCGGCAACGGTGATGGTCTTGGCGACGAGATCGATGATGCTGCGCTGCTGCGCATCATCGGTCACCATCTTGCCGGCCGTCCAATATTGCATCGCATCGGTCGTTCGACTTGCGGGGCCGCTCGTCGTCGTGCGCTGGCGCAAGGTGACATCCTTCGCCGTAGCCGCGGTTGAAACGGAGAGTGCAATGAAGAGACCCAGCCCTAAGGTGTGTCGTCGCATGCCGGGTTGGTTACGCGAAACACGAACCCAGATCAACGCTCCCTCCTTCACTTCCTCAGTCGCCGCCGCTATGGGATGATCGAGAAAACGTAAACCAGGAGGGCGATCCCCATGCAATGGAATCCGATCGTGGCCAACGTCGTGCGGGTTGTCACCCGCCTTCACGCAACGCTCTACCGCGTGGTGGGAGGCAAAGGGCTGCTGGGCAAAAACACGCTGATTCTGACCGCCCGCGGGCGTAAGAGTGGACGCGAAGTGCCGACACCACTGCTCTACATCGCCGAGGGCGAGCGGCTCTACATCGTCGCGTCGTTCGGCGGCAGCGACACGCCACCGCACTGGTACCGCAATCTGCTCGCCCACCCGGACGTGAAGGTCGAGCTTGGCGGCACGACCCGTGGCTACCGCGCGCGCTCGCTCAGCCCCGAAGAAGCCGCACCGCTGTGGCCGAAGCTGAAGGCGATGTACCCACACTACGATTCGTATCAGAAGAAAACGACCCGGGTGATTCCGGTCATCGAACTCAGTCCTCTGTGAACGTGTCGCCGCCAGTGCGAGCGGTTCTGTTCGATGCCGCCGGCACGTTGATCCGGCTGCGCGAGCCGGTTGGCGACACCTACGCGCGCCTGGCGCGACCGTTTGGCGTGGCCACGCGCGCGGACCAAATCGAGCACGCGTTCCGCGCGGCGTGGCAGCAGATGCCGCCGATGCTGTTCCCCAGCGCACCGCCCGAGCGCACCGTGGAGCTGGAGCGGGCGTGGTGGCGCAACGTGGTG
>JBGOUW010000303.1:0-6288 GCA_041477755.1 Binatia bacterium | reverse complement strand
GCGCGCCGGCAGCCGCTTGGCGGGCTTGAAGTCCGTGCCCGTGAAGTATGCGACCGGCAGCAGCCCCACCTGCGTCACCGTGTCGGGGATGCCCAGGATCTGCGCCGCCTCGGCTTCGTGGAAGAGATGGTCCGTCGTCAAGCACGAGCCGATGCCGCGGGCTCGCAGTGCCAGCATGAATGACCACACGGCCGGGAAGATGGAACCGTAGAGCGTCGCCTGCATCACCACCGGCGCGGTCTCGAAGCGGCCCTCGATACAGGGAATGACAAGGACGGGCACTTCGTGGAGGTGCTCATACAGGTGGAGTCCCGAGGTCAGCATACCCGGAAGCTGGCGCGTCCGTGCGTCATCGGCTGGGAAAGGCCCGCTCGCGTACGTGGGCAACAACAGCTCCAACCCCGCTCGGTACAGCGCCGTCAGACGTGCGCGCGTCTCACGCTCCGTAACGACGACGAAGTGCCAGCCTTGTGCGTTCGATCCCGTCGGGGCCTGGAGCGCGATCTCAATGCAGCGTTCGACGACTGCGGGTTCGACCGGGCGCGTGAGGTCGAGCCGTTTGCGCACGGAGCGCGTCGTCGTGAGGAGGTGATCCACGGTCGCTAGATCGAGTGTCGTCATTGGGTGCCCTCCTAACGCTCGGGCTCGCGCACGTCGCGTGCCCTCCATCGACGCCAACCAAGGTGCACACTATCCGGTCGGCACCCCCTGCGCTGCATAGTCGAGGGGGCACTCACCGCATATGCCGGACGGCGGCCGGGCTGGCACGGCGAGCCCACCGACCCTGCGGAGCACCGCTACGGGTCATGGCGTGTGCGTTCGCAGGAACTCCAAGACGATGCGATTGAACTGGTCGGGCCTCTCGAGATTCAGTGCATGATCCGTCTGCGGTATCACGGCCTTCTTAGCGCCGGGGATCTTGGCGGCCACGATGTCCGCGATCTGCTGAATGTCGGGGATGTCGTCGCTGCCGACCACCACGAGCGTGGGTGCGCGGATCTCCGCGAGCCGGTCGAGGGCTGCCGGCCGACTATCGGCTGGACTGATCTGCCAGCTGTCTCCATTTGCGGCAGCGATCTCCAGCAGCTTGTGATGCACGTTCGGATTCTTGCGCGCTTGGCTGAAGAGCGGATCGTCGAGCCAGAGCTGCGCCGCTCGCGCTGCACCTTGCATCGACGCAGCCGCGCCTACGGCCTGAGCGCGATCCAGAAACTCGTCGGAGAACTGGAAGCCACTCACCCCGGTTGCGACTGGGATCAGCGCGGCAACCATGTCGGGATGCGCGAGGGCGAAGTCGATGGCAATCCTCCCTCCGAGCGACACGCCGACGATCGCGGCCTTGGAGACGTGCAGTGCATTCAGCAATTCGTACAAGTCAGCTGCGTTGGTGTAGTCCCCCCGTGCCCGTGGCGACTGTCCGAAGCCGCGAACATCGTAGCGGATCACCTTGTGGTGCGCGGCGAAGGCGTTGAATTGATCGTCCCACATGCGACGATCGAACCCGCCTCCATGGATCAAGACAAGCGCGGCGCCCGTGCCGTTCGATTCGTAATACAGCTTCCCGCCTTTCACGTCGGCCATGCCGCTCGTAGGGCCTGAAGCAGCGGCGTGCTGGGCAGGTGTCTCTGCTTCCTTGCCGGCGGCGGAATGGAACACAAGAAGCTGCAAGATGCACAGCCAGATGAACAGTTGGGTTCTCGCGGCGTTCACCACGCTCTCCTCCTGGGCTCTACCCTTGAGGCGTAGCATCGACGGAACGTTGTAACAGCGCAAGCAGCAGCGTTGTCTCATTCCGGCGTTATCTCGAAAGCTCTTCTCGCGGACGGGCTGAGGGCAGCCCGACTCCAACAGAGCGCGACCTCTGGAGCCGGCTACCCCCACGCCGGGGTCTGATCAAGGTTGCGCTCTTAACCAGCGACTCTGACCGCGAGGACGAGGCCGCTTGCCCAGGAGAGCTTGGTGATGCGGAGGTGCGGATCTGTCTCCAGCCTGGCGAGAAGACCGGCGACCTTTGTCTCGTGCCCGGGCGGCCAGTTGGGCTGCGGATTCATGTCGTCGATGACGTAGACGCCGCCATGCGGCAGAAGGCGTAACGCCAAGTCGAGCGCCTCATACTTGCCGCACCAGGTGTCGGCAAAAATCAGGTCAAACTGCTGCCCCTCAGCGCGCTGCAAGAAATCGGCGGCATCGGCGTGGACGAAGGTGGCTCTCGGATCAGCACCGAGGTGTGTCTTGGCAACCGCCAACAGCTCGGCCTCGGTGTCCACGGTGACCAGCGATGAGGTGGCATCCATACCATCGAGGATCCACGCTGTCGCCGCGCCGGTCCCGGTGCCAAGCTCGAGAAATCTGCCGCCAGATTTTGCGGCAGCAAGCGTTCGCAGGAGCACGCCCGTCAGGGGCTCGGATACCATCGCGAAGTTGCGCGCGCGCGACTCGGCGTAGATCGCGGCGACGGCGGGCGGAAAGCGAAGACCAGAGAGATCGTTCACGTAGCGAACTCTTAGGGCGAGCCAATGGGGCCGTGCCGCATCGATGCGTACTCTGCCTCCACGAATCTCAGCGGTGCTTACGGTCGACCCACCACTTCCTAGTACGAGAGTTCCGGCAGACGAGCATTCGTGCGCGTGTGCGGGGCGCTGCCGGCCCAGTCCTGAAATTGGAATCTAGTCTAGGAGTCCGCCGCGGGGTCCTCACTTCGTTGACGGCTGCGATCGGCGCCGTAGCAAATCATCGATGATACTGGCCATCTGGTGGCAAGCCTCCTCGGCGCGCCCGAGTAGGCGAGCGGATTCCTCGTTCAGTTGCGGTTCTATCATCTGCACCAGTTCGAGATAGCCGGCGGCAGCGGTCAGCGGGTTCTTTAGATCATGCGCCACGGTTCTCGCATACGCGTCTAGCTCTCGAATCAGCCGGGCACGTTCGGTGACGTCGTGCAGCACGACCAGCCGCCCGATCGTCGCTCGTCTCTCATCCCGAATCCGCATCGATCGGAGTTCGATCACCTGCCCGTCGTGGGCGATCTCGATACTCTCGCCGTCTCCGCGTTCCACCACTTCCCGCACTTGACTCCAGAAGGGGAGCAGCCCAGCCACCAACGCCCCTTGCGTTCCCTCGTCGCCGAGCAGAAGCCGAGCCGACGGGTTCACGTCGACAACACGCAGCGCCTCATCCAGCACGATGACTGCGTCGCGGTGCTGTTGGAAGAGCAGGCTACGCACGGCGGGCATGACATCGAGCAGCCGGCCGTGGAGCGTCACCCAGGCCACGGCGGCGAAGGCGATGAGCAGGCCGACGGGCGTGATGTCGATTCCGTATGTGAGTCGTGAGACGACGAACAGATTCACGACCAGGGGCGTCACCATGCCGATGCTCAACACCACGGTTCGGCGCACGTAGAACGTTGGCGATCCGATCGTGTGGGCGAAGAGCCCGACAACCCCGCCGAGGATCAGGCCATACGTAAGTGGAAGATGTAACCAATAGAACGCCGCTCCCGGTACCAGCGCCGGGACTCGGGCGAATCCCAGATCGACCCAATCCGATCGTTGCCAGACGAGATGATGATACGAATTCGTCGCCATCAGCATGATCTCGCCCGCCAGCGCGCCGACGACGGGCGCGCGAACGACACGCCACCACCACGCCCGCTGCGCATAGATGCACGCGAAGCGGAAGAAACAGACGGTCACACTCAAGATGACGGGCCACACCATGCGACGCGTAAGCTCTTGAGCAAGCGGAGCGTGGATGAGAAAGGACAGGGCATCGAGCAAGGTCCACAGCCCGCACGACAGCAGACAGCCACCGAACCAGATCGCGCCTGGCTGACCGCGGTTCTTCCAGAAGTACCACGCCAGCCAAAAAGCCCCGCCGGTCGCCGCCAGGAGGATCGGCGGGATTGCCTGTGCGATGTTCAGCATGGAACTGGCCCTTTATTCTGCGACCCGCGCAGAAGCGCAAGGGCATCCGTAGCGAATGAATGAATGGCTGAATCCATCGCACGGCGATCCGCGTCCCGCGGTGGCTTCGAGAGTTTGTGCAAACCGGCGGAGCCCGGTAAGCAGGCGCCGTGCTCGAGCAGAAGGTCTACGAGCTGGTACCCGAGCTGATACCATGGGTGCTCGGGCTCGCCACGATCGGCGCCTTCGCCTTGTCAATCTACACGTGGCAGCGGCGCGAACAGCCCGGGGCGAGCTGGCTGGCGCTCACGGTTTTTACGGCGGGGCTGTGGACCGCCTTCGACTTGTTCAACTACCTCGCCGATCTCCCAGCCATCGAGGTGCTCATCAAGTGCGCGACGTGGGCCTTGATCCTTCTGGCCGCCCTGTCGTTCTTCCGTTTCGCCTGCATTCACGCCCGCCAAGAGCACTGGTGGAAGCGGGCTCGCATAGTGGTGATGGCGGCGATTTCCATCAATCTGATCCTCATGATCACCAATCCGTATCATCACCTGCTGTGGCCGGGTGAGCGCTGGCTCACGTTCGGCGGCGCGCGCGTCCCGTGGCTCGAATCTGGGCCCGCGTTCTTCTGGATTTTCCGCACCACGGCCTACGCCCTGCCGGTAGCCGGCGTGGTCGCGCTGGCCATCAGCGCCGTCGGATCACCGAGCGTCTACGCGCGGCAGATCGCGGCGCTCGTCCTCGGCGCCCTGATGCCCGTGGTCGTCAATCTCGTGTTCATGTCACCGAATGCTCCGGGGCTGGACCTCACTCCGGTCACTGTCGTCGTATCCGTGAGCTTGTTCGCCCTGTCGACGTTCCGCTTTCGTCTCCTCGACGTCATGCCCATGGCGCGCAGTCTCTTGCTCGAACAGCTCGACGACGGCGTCATCGTGCTCGACCCAGAGCGGCGCGTCGTGGACCTCAATCCCGCCGCCGAGCGGCTGCTCGGACTCCACCATGGATGGACACCGGGCACGCCAGCGACGCAGATGCTGCCGTTTTGGGGCAGCGTGAAGCAATTCATCGAAACCAGTGACGGGCAACTGATGGAGACCGATCTCGGCGGTGAGCACGGAACCGTCTTGGAGCTCACGTCATCGATCGTCCGCGGAGAAGACGGCGCGGCGCGCGGCCGATTGATCGTCGCGCATGATATTACCGCGCGCGCGCAGCTCGTCCGCGAGCTCGATGCCTATGCGCAGACGGTGGCACGCGATCTCAAGAGTCCGCTCGCCTCGGTGATCGGGGCCATTGATGTTTTTCGCAAGAGCGGCGAACGCGTCAGCGACGGCTCGTCGTTGTACCTACAGAACGCCGAGCGGGTGTGCGGGCAGATGACGGAAACCGTGGACGCGCTTCTTTGCTTCGCGCAACTGCGCTCGCTGGATGAAGTCGAGGTCGAGCCACTCGACATGGCTACGGTCATCGCTTTGGCGCTGCGCCGATTGTCGGCCGCCATCGCCAAATCGACGGCCGAGATCACGCTTAGCGATCGCTGGCCCCCCGCAGTCAGCCATCCGGTATGGCTAGAGGAGATCTGGACCAACTATATCTCCAACGCGATCAAGTACGGTGGCCGACCGCCGCACGTCGCGCTGGGGGCGTCCGAAGAAGGAGACCGGATGGTCCGCTACTGGGTCCGCGACAACGGGCCCGGTCTCAGCGAAGAGCAGCGCCGCCAGCTCTTCACCGAATTCACGCGCCTCGACCCGAAGCGATCGGAAGGCCACGGGCTCGGCCTATCGATCGTGCAACGAATCGCGGAGAAGCTTGGTGGCGGCGTGGGCTGCAGCAGCAGCTTGGGCGAGGGCAGCACATTCTGGTTCACGCTGCCACGGTTAGCCTTGACCGGACAAAATCTTCACCACGAAATACACCAAGCGCACGAAGAGAACCGTCGAAGGGGAGTCTTATGAGCGCTCCCCCAACTCAATCGCCAATGAGGTTACGGCAAACCACCTGAAAGCACTTCCGACGCCCGTCCTTTGTGGTCTTCGTGCCTTGGTGAACTCCTGTTGTCGCATCAAGGTTGGCTCCAATGCCCGCAGATCGCTGCGTGCAGATAATCTCGACGAGCTGGAGTCGGCGTTCCGATTTTCTGGCGTCGGCTGACTTCCGACGTTTGAGTTTGTTCGAACTGCTCCGGACCTACGCGGCGGCGCCGCTTACCCCATGGGCGCGCTCAAGCAGGTGGCGAATCCGCTCGATGAAATCTTCACGCTTGAAGGGCTTCACCACGTAGTCGTCGGCACCGAGTTCCTTCGCCCGCGCAATGCTTTCCGTGGTCCCCAACGCGCTCAAGATCATCACCGGCAGCGCCTTGGTGCGGGCCGCACGCTTCAAT
>JBGOUW010000204.1:0-8216 GCA_041477755.1 Binatia bacterium | reverse complement strand
GCCAATAAATCCCGCGCGCCGGCCGCGAGGGCTTGGCGCCGAGTTCCTTCAGTCTGTTCGGCCGCGGCCAGCAACTGCTTCGCCGCCAGTCGCACATACACCGCTGCCAAGTTCCGGCGCGCGCGCTCGTAGTCGGGGCGCAATCGCACCGCCGCGCGGAGTTCTTCCGCGGCATCGTCGTCGCGCCCTTGTTCGGCGCAGGCGACGGCGAGATTGTTGTGCGCTTCGTGGGCACTGGAATCGGTCGTGAGCACGGCGCGAAAGTATTGCTCAGCAGCCGCGAAATCGCGTTGCGACAAAGCCGCCAGGCCGGCCGCGAAATCGGTGCGCGGTTCCGCGCCCGCCACCACCGCACCACTCAGCAGCAGCGACATCGCAACGGCGCTGACTCTCATGTCGCCGGCGCCGTTACCGGGCAATGCAACATGGTCAGCGCGCCCGCCATCTCCTCAAGCCAGCCAAAGTCCGCTGTAGGTCCTGGGCTCAGCGCGAAGAGCACACCGCGCTCCGCGGCCGTTCCAAAAGGAATGACCCATCCACCGCCGCGCGCGGCAGCCTCGTCCTTGAGCTGCGATCGATCGACGTCGCGCCATATGCCGTGGAGAAGATCCACCCATGAGGCAATCGCGATTGGCTGCGCATGCCGCGCGGCTTGCACGAGCGGATTGCCGACATCAGCCAGCGAAGCGGTCGCGTCGCGCAACGATTGCGCGACTCCGCGCCACTGTGGGGCATCGCTCGGTGTGCGTACGGTGGTGATTCGAATGGTCCCCCACTCTACCGTCCCCATACCGAATAGCGCCCACTGCGGATCGGCGAGAGTCGCCACGACGGTATCGCGTTGACCCACGCCGAGGCCACCCTGGCCACGAACGATCCGATCGAGCGCGCTTTCGCGCTGCAGCAACTCGCGCAGCCGACGTTGTCGCTCAGCCAGCGCTACCGGTACCGCTGCAATCAAGATGGTTAGCGACGTGACGGCGAGGGCCGCATTGAACGAAAGCCAGCTTGGTTCGACGCCAACGCCGTGGTAGCTGTTCTCGATGCTGAGCATGAAGGTAGCGCTGTTGAGGACCGGGGGCATCCATGCGAGGCCGATCGCGGTACCGATTGCGCTGCCGCAGACGGCTGTGATTCCGACCGCCGGCCCGACGAGCGCCGACACCGCAAACAGTCCGGTAAGCAGCAGGAGTACGCCGCTCGGTTCCAATCGCGACACCGGCGCGAGGGCTGCGCTCAACGCGGTTGTCGAAATCAACGCGAGGGTTGCGATTGCATTCGCGCCGCCGCGCTGCGCTTGCACTGCCGCCGCGATCAGGAGTTGCAGCACCGCCAGCCCGCCAATCGCAAGGCGTTCGCCATGCGAAAGCGCAACGCAGTCGAACACGATCGGGCTGAGCGCAACCGCTCCGCTCAGCACCGCCAGCGCCAGACAGTATGCGGGCGCGATGACCCGAATCCAGTGTCTGCTCCAATCGCTATCCACCTCAACCTCTTCGGTCCCGACGATGCCGGTTTTACACCGCCCGGGGTGTGAAGGCCAAGCCCGGACGCGGCACTCCGGTGGCATCTTCGTAACGATCGCCAAGGCTTTGGCGCCGACCTCGTTGTTCGATGCGAGACCTACTCACCATCGAGCCACAGAGATTGCTCGTGCGCTAAGGGCACAGAGGTTGCGACGTTTGCAGCGCAAGAGGTGGCCGGAAGTGCACGCGCGCAACCATAGGAAACGATCTTGGACAGCCAATGCGCGCGGCTACTCGCTGATCGAGTTGATGACCGCCCTTACCGTCCTCGCAATACTCGCGAAGATCGCCATGCCGCACTTCGATGCCCGCAGGGTCGATGTCATAACGGCACAGCGCATAGCGATCGCCAACCTGCGCATCGCTCGCTCGAACGCAATTACCAAGAGCATTCACTACCAAATCACCATACCGACCACGACGACCATCAAGATGACGCGCATGCTTGAAAGCCCCGCCGGATCTGGGACGTGGATCGCCGACAGCGCCTTCACACCGCAGACCATCACGGTCCCGACCGGGACGCAGTTCAAATCCACGTCGGTCAGCACCTCCATTGAGTTCAACTCGCGCGGGCTCGCGGTGGGCTTGAGCGCGGTGAAACAACTCGACGTGCAGGACAGCTTCAGCGTCACCAAGTCGCTGCAAGTGTGGCCATCGGGGCAAGTGAATGAAATTTAGCCTGAGAACCGACCATCGCGGATCAACGCTCATCGAATCGCTGGTCGCACTGGCGCTGTTCGGCCTCACCGCGAGCGCGGTTGGCGACATGCTGATGCGGCAGATCCGGATGCAGGGCACCAACATGACGCGTACCACCGCGATCGCCCTCGCCGAACGCGAGCTCGAAGATCTGCGTAGCCTCGCCTACAAGAAGATCGACGATCGGACCTCTACCCAAACCGTTGCTGGCATGACCTACACGATCGCCACCACCGTCACCGACGACTCGCCCGCCGACAACATGAAATCCATCGCCACGCGGGTTAGTTGGACGGAACCCGCCGGGGCCCAAACCTATACGATCAATGCAATCTATACGGCCATCAAACGGTAACCGCGGCTTCTCGTTGGTAGAGCTGCTCGTCGCCACCGTCATCATCTCGATGGCGATGGCGGTGGCCGGCGCGTTCTTCGTCGCGGCACGCACCACCATTACTGACCAGATTGTCCGTACCGAGACGCTGCAAGGTTTGCGCGCATCGATGGACGAGATGGTTCGCGACCTGCGCCTGGGCGGCGCCTGCCTGCCCGTCACCGGCGACTTCGTCACCTTGGACAGCGTCAATTCCGGTACTGACCAGATCGTCACGCGCACTGGTCTGGTACGCCCCAACGAAACCTGCGTTCGGACCGTGACGACGGCGGACATCACTGCCACGACCGCAACGATACCTGTGCAGACCGCGAACGGCTTCACGAGCACCATGCGTGTCTACATCTGCAACACCTCGTGTACCACTGGCGAACTCTTCAACCTCACCGGCGTCAACACTGCGGGCAATACCCTGACAACGGGCACCACGCTTACCGCTGCATACGGAGCTGGCGCTGGTATCTATGCCGTTGATGAGCGGCAGTACAAGGTCGACACCAGCAATCCCTCGCTACCCGTGCTGGCGCTTGGCGTGAATGGCGCTACCGCAACTCCGTTCGCGATTGGTATCGAGAATCTTCAGCTCCAGTACCAGTTGGCGCGCAACTGTTCGGCCTCCGCCGGCTGCGACGTGGTCGATGTGCCGGCTAACAGCACTGAGTTCGCCCTGGTCAATCAGATCTTCATCACCCTCACGGCCCGCTCGCGCACGACCCTGAGCACCGGCCAATACTATCGCGTAGCCCGCACGGTTTCCGCGAAGCCGCGCAACTTGCTACCCGGCTGAGGAGCTGCAGATGTCTTCGCTCCATCGTCGAAGCGAATCCGGCGTCGCCCTGGTCGCCGTCATGATGATCTTGGCCATGCTGATGGGCTTGGCCGTGGCACTCAACACCTCGACAAACATGGATACAGCTTTACGCGGTGCGTACCACCGCACCACCACCGGCTTTTACGCGGCCGAGTCCGGCCTCAATCGCGGCATGGGCGACTACCGCAACATCTTCCTCAATTTCAATGTGCCGACCGGCTCTGATTTCGCCGCACACTCGCTTTCCATCGGTTCGCGCAACGTGAACTACCAGATCAGCGACGTAACCGCCTACGTCAGCGGCGCTGCGCCCTCGATCACCATCCCGCCGGGGCAACTGTTCGGCGGCCTCAACTCGCAGGAGTATGACTACATCGCCAATTCCACTGCACAATCCGGCGGTGACACCGAGGCACGGGTCAACGCCGAGTTCAAAGTCGGCTACATTCCCATCTTTCAGTTCGTCGCGTTCTACAAGAAAGACCTGGAGATCGCCCCTGGCCGCGATATGAACTTGCACGGTCGCGTCCACACCAACGGCGATCTCTATCTGAGCGCGGACGGTGCGGCCCTCACGATCGCCGACAGCGCGACCAATCCGAATGTCCAGGTCAGCGCGAAAGGGGACATCTACCGCGGCCGCAAACGCGCCGACGCGTGCGACAACCCCGGCACTGTGACGGTCGATAAACTCGAAGACTTGGTCGCCCCGAAGCCGAACGATCTCGACCCACTCGGCCTCAACTGCAGCGGTGCGCCGTCAGTGCCTGCCGTGAGCAGCGGCGGCGGCACCCGCAAGCTTCCCACCTCCGAAGTCGCTCTGTGGAAGGGAAGCATGGCCAATCAGCTCGAGAGCATTTCGGTTCCCGATCCCGATATCGCCGCGCGCGGCAGCGGCGCGTACTGGACACGGGCAGACCTCCGTATCGTCCTCAATTTGGACAACACACTAGTTGGAAGCGTTCCCCCAAATCAGTTCACCATCGAGGTGCAGAACGCCGCAGGTACACAGGATGTTGCGAAGACGGCTCTCCTGACAGCATTCATGGCCACGACCAGCTCGTTTGGTTTGGCGAACAGCACGCGGCCGCTCTTCTACACCGACCGCCCAATCCTCGGTGGCGGTTGTACCTGTGACGACGGTCACACGGTTGCTTTCGCGTGTCCCAACGCGACCGCGGCCTGTTACAATCCCGCGTTCGCCAGCGCCGATCGAGTATACGGCACTGGCACGACAATGGTCGCCACCGGCGCTACCGACTACCGTCGTGGTGGTTTCTATAACTTCCGCGAGCGCAAGTGGATGTACCTCCTCAATCTCGACGTACGGGATCTGCTCGCCTACAACCAGACGTTGCCATCGAGTGGCCGCTTCTTCGACCCGGCCGATCGCACCGACGGCGGAATCGTGCTGTTTCTTTCAGTGCAGGGTCCCGAGTCCAATCTTGCCGCCAATCGCTATGGTGTGCGCATCTTCGGCTCTGGCACGCTCCCCTTTCCCGCGATGGGCTCAGATCCGACTGGGATTACGGTGGTGAGCGACCAAGCGGTCTACGTCCAAGGCGACTACAATAGTTTTGCCACCATCGCCGCCGGCAAGCAGCCAGCCGCGATCCTGGGTGATTCCATCAATGTGCTGTCAAACAACTGGTGGGTAACAGCGGTTAATCCCCCGAGTGGCACACGCACAAACGACCGGCAGTCCATCGAAGACAATGGTAGCGGTTTCCGGAACGCGGCCGCTACGACGATCAACACCGCCCTCCTGGGCGGCGTCGATGACACCACGTCAAACGGCGGCACTGCCACCTACAACGGCGGCTTGGAAAACTATCCCCGCTTCAACGAAAATTGGGGCGCCATCAACTTCAACTACCTTGGTTCGTTCGTTAGCCTGGGCAACCCGGAGCACGTGACCGGCGCGTGGAACAATCAAATGTACTCACCGCCGCTGCGAAACTGGGACTACGACGCAGAATTCAACAACGCCGCCAACCTCCCCCCGCTTTCGCCGCGCTTCGTGTACGTGCAGCAGGTGCTCTTCACCGAGGAATTCAAGTAGTCGGGCCACGCCCCACAATCACGCGGCGCACGGTCGCGCACAAATTACCACGTTGTTCCCGGCTGCATTCATTGCTACATGTGAATGCGGCCCACATGAGCACAGGATCGATTCTCGTCGTCGACGATAACCTCGACAACCGCCGCCTGCTCCGCCTCTCCCTCGGCAAGGTCGGCTACACCGTCCACGTGGCCGAGTCGGGCGCCGAAGCGCTTGAACTCTTCCGTAAGACGCCCATCGACCTCTCGGTCATCGATCTGCAGATGCCGGGTATGGACGGCATCACGCTCCTCAAGGAGCTGCGCCGGCTCGAACCCAACGCCCAAGTCATCGTGATGACCGCCTACGGCTCGGTCGAGCGCGCGGTGGAAGCGATGAAAGCCGGTGCGATGGACTTCCTCACCCGTCCCGTCCGTCGCGAAGTGTTACTCGCGCTGGTCGAGAAAGGGATCGACGTCGGCCACCTGGTTGCCGAGAATCGTCGCCTGCGCACTGAGGTGGTGGAGAAATACGACTTCTCCCAGCTTGTCGGCCGTTCGCCGCAAATGCAGCAGGTGCTCGCTCTCGCGGCCGAGGCGGCGCAGCGCGACGTCATCGTTCTCATCAGTGGCGAGAGTGGCGTCGGTAAAGAAGTGCTGGCGCGCGCGATTCACTACAACAGCGCGCGCCGCTCCGGACCGTTTTTCGCGCTCAACTGCGCAGCGATCACCGAAACGCTGATGGAGAGCGAGCTGTTCGGCCACGAGCGCGGCTCGTTCACCGGTGCCGAGCGCCGCAAATCCGGTCTGCTCGAGCAAGCGGCGTACGGTACGCTCTTGCTCGATGAGATCGGCGACATGCCGATCACCGCGCAAGCCAAGCTGCTGCGCGTGATCGAGACGCGCGAGATGCTGCCGGTCGGCGGCACCCGCCCGGTGCGCGTCAACGCTCGCATCATCGCCGCCACCAACGCCGAGTTGCGCCAGCGCGCGCAGGCCAAACAGTTCCGCGAGGACCTCTTTTTTCGACTCAACGTCTTTGCCATTCACATCCCCCCGCTGCGCGAACGGCGCGACGATATTCTTCCGCTCGGTATGCACATCCTCGGCCGGCTGGCGCGCGAGACCGGCAAGGACCTCCCAGGCTTTTCGCAGGATGCCGTCGACTATCTCATGCAGGCACCCTGGGACGGTAACGTGCGCGAGCTCGCCAACGCGATAGAGCGCGCGGTCATCGTCAGCCGCGGTAATCTGATCACTCAGGCCGACTTCCCGCAGGACCAATTGCAGCGCCCACAACCGTTGCCATCCGAGGGCATCTCGATCCCGTCCGACGGCCTCAAGATGGACGACGTGGAACGCAGCCTGTTGCTGCAAGCGCTTGAGCGCACCGGGCGCAACCTGAGCCGCGCCGCGCGCCTGCTCGGCATGGGTCGTGGCGCGCTTCGCTACCGTCTGGACAAATACGGCATCACCGTTCGTGATACGTCCGAATGAACGGTGCCCGAGCGTTGTCCATTGCAGACGCCATGTTGGTATCCGCGGTACGTTCTGTGCCGCAAAGTAGATCAAAGATCTACACGCGATAAAAAATTCACGCTAAGTTGTGAAGTCGACGCGCCGCATGCGCTGTGAGCGCGGCGCGCCCGCGCCCAAACCAATCGAGCGACTGGCATGTGCCTTGCCCTCTGTGCAGCGAGATGGCACGGGGGCACAATCACATATGGCGCGCGTTGCTGGGTGCGGCACTGCTGCTCGCCGCGACTAGCGTGGCGGCAACGGCCGCTGACTCGACGCGCGTGCTGCTGCGCTCACGCGCGGGGTTGTCTTCGAGCAAGCGTGCACGACTGCTGGCGCACTACGGTGCCCGCGTGCGCCGCCATATCGTCGGACTCGATACCAGCGTCGTCGACATCCCGCAGCCTGCGCTGCGTAGCGCGATGGCAGCGCTCCGCCGCTCCGGTGCCTTCATCAGTGTCGAGGAGGACCACGTCGCGCACGCGGCCGCACTCCCCAGTGATCCGCTGGCGTATGCGCAATGGGGAGCGGTGCAGATCAACACCTTCGAATCGTGGACGCTCACGCGGGGTTCTGCCGCGTCGGTCGTGGCGGTCCTGGACACCGGTGTCGACGCCGCGCATCCCGATCTGCTCGGCCACGTCCTCAGCGGCTACGATCTCGTCAACGACGATGCCGATGCCAGCGACGACAACGGTCACGGCACGGCGATGGCGGGCATCATCACGGCGCAGCCGAACAACGGCATCGGCGTGACCGGCATCGCGCCCGACAGCCCGGTGCTGCCGGTGAAGGTGCTTGGTGCGGACGGCTCGGGGTCGTACAGCGCGATCACCCAAGGGATCGCGTACGCAGTGGATCACGGTGCGCGGATTGTCAACATGAGCCTGGGCGGATCCGACGCGTCGCCGGCGCTGCAGAGCGCCATCGACTACGCACGCGCGCACGACGTTGTCGTCGTCGCCGCCGCTGGCAACTACGGTACAGCCGATCCGCTCTACCCTGCCGCGTGCGATGGCGTCGTCGCCGTTTCCGCCAGTGATGCGCGCGATCGGCGCGCGATCTTCTCGAGCTATGGATCAGATGTCTCGCTCGCCGCACCCGGCGTCGGCATCCTGACCACCGTGCCCGGTGGCGGCTACGCCGGCGTGACCGGCACCTCACCCGCCACGGCAGTCGCCTCAGGCGCCTTCGCGCTCTTGCTCGCGGCGAACCCCAGCATGGG
>JBGOUW010000180.1:0-8881 GCA_041477755.1 Binatia bacterium | reverse complement strand
GCCGACAGTCCGGTCCGCTCCGGTCAGATCCTCCGAACAAGGGACCAGTGCCAACTCGGTCGTCGAGGATTCCTCGTCCGGAAGGTTGGTAGGTGGGCTGGTAATCGGATTGATCGCCCCATCGAACAGGTGATTCACCACCAACGTCTGCGGGCAGGCGTTGTACTCATTGCCGATGTCGAGACTGGAGTTGCCATCGTTGTCGAAGGTGGAGGTTAAGCCGACCGCGTTGTAGGTGCCGACGTCGATGGTGCCATCTGCCTGAATCGTTTCGATGGTGGCTTCGCCCTTCAAATCGTTGGTAGCGGCGTCGCCCGCTGGAGGTGAATCGGTGTCGCGATCGATCTCGACGCACTTCAACTCACCCATGAACGGATCTTCCGGCGCGGGAGGGATCAGGGCTCCGGCATTCGTCTGATTTTCATCGCAGGTCTCACCCTGGCGGCAATCGCTCTCGTCCCTGCAGCCGCGCGGAAATTGCGGCGTCGAATTGCTGCAAATCTTACTCGGGCCCCGCAACGGCAGACCGGAGCCGCTGAGGCCTTCCGATGCCAGCCAACCGAGCGGCTGCTGGGCTGTCAAGACGATCAGAAAGTCGGTGACCGTCCAACCCGGCACGCACGAGCCAACCGTATTCGCAGTCCCGAGGCAAAGAGAGGACAAAGTGCACGGTTCACCGGTATTGGTGCAGTGACTGTTGCCGTTCACATAGAAGCATTTGGCAATCACGGCATTGTCCGGATTCATGTTGCTCAGGCGAACGACGGTGTCGCGGCCGTTCAGCGTATCGACATCGATGCGCGGGAACACCACCACTGCCGCAGGTCGGTCGGACCGGGTCAGCGCCTTGGCGCCTGACGCGAGGGCCAGCACTCCCACCATAGCCGCCGTCACCGCGGTGCCGATTCGAATTCTCGTCAGCATTGCCGATCTCCTTTCTCTGCAGGGGCTCTGTCTCATGGGTGCCACATCAGCCCCGTCACGGGGCCACCAGCGCATTTATGGTATCGGTGGCACATACCTCGCCGGTTTCGCAGTCACCATCACTGATGCAGTTCGTGTCGGTTAGACCGACATTCGGAACCAGGCAGCGCCCGCGATTGCCGGCCGAGAAGTGCAGGTTGATAGCGTCGACCCCAACGCGTGTAGTACCCGGGTCGTTAGCGTTGTGGAATTCTTCCGCCACCGCCAAGATGCCCGAGGTCGCACGGCAAAGAGTGAACTCGCCGGAGTTTCCGCTCGCGCTACAGTCCGTATCGTCCGTGCAAACGATCGTGCTGTCATTTGAACAGCGCAGACCATTCGCCGGCCGGACGGTCGTCTTCGCAAACGAGCTGCCCAGCGTGCCGACTGTGAAGTTGGTGTTGATCCGCCCGAGCGTGTTGTTGTACCAACAAGTGAAGGGGACCGAGGCGGAACGGGCAGAACCGAAGTGATTCTCAAACTCGTCGAAAATCGCGAACTGCGCAGCGACCGACGTCGGTCTCGCGTTCTCGATGTCGATGGTACACGGGACCAGCGTAATCTCCGTCGATACCGTCGACGCCCCACCCGCGACGACATCGGCGGCGCCGTCGGCGTAGTGCGTGAGCGTCAGCGATTCCGGACAGGCGTTGTACTCCGAGCCATCCATGACGATCTGGCCAGCGGTTACCGGATCGAGGGAGACGATTCCGATCGCATTGTATTGGCTGATCTGGGTCTGTCCGAGGGTTTCGATCATCGCCTCGCCGTGAATGGCGTCGGCCCCCATCGGGTTGCCGCTACCGTCGGTCGTGTAGCAGACCAACTGTCCGCGGAAGCCAGCGGCTGTGGGCGAAACCGCGTCGGTGATATTGTCCGTGTTGCCGGGACACTTCTGGCTGAGGCCATCCGCCTGACATTCACCGGGGTCGAACGTGTCCGACGGGTCGTTCGGCTTGCGTCCGGTTGAGGCGCGCCAAACGAACGGCTGCTGGCGCGTAAGGCCGAACTCGAAGTCCGAAAGATTCCAAGTGACGCCCGGGACCACTTCGCAGGACTCGCCGGCAGGGCAGTCTGCGTTCACCGAGCAGACGTTCCCATTCACGCTGCAGCGGCCACTGCCATTGATGTACTCGCAGTGTACCACCTGCACCATCGAGGTGCTGTTCGTAATCTGAATGAGCGTGTCGCGCGTCCCATCCGCGATTACCTTTGGAAAGAACAGCACCGACGCCAGTTGGTCGGTGGTGGCGTCGGCTCGGGCGCTGCCCCACCATAGCCCCAGCAGTGACAGCACGGTTCCCAGGCCGGTCAGCCAAGGATTTCGCTTCAGCACACGCATCGCACGCCTCCTTTTCGTCAGTACACCGTCAACGCATCCCAGGTCGGCGACCGTCGCCCCCCGAAAAATGCTAACGCTGTATCGCTCATTTGCCCTAACGTGTCAAGAGAAAAAAGAAAAGCCGTCCGCCTCCGGATCATCCTCGCACCACCTCACCATCCAACCTTCAGACGCAACGTTAGCGCGACCTTATGCTCGATCTCGCCCAAGTTGTCAACAAAGTCTCGCACCGAACGGCGTCCCGTCATCATGGACCGGGGGGCGGCGACGGTAGCACGCGTACGATGATCTGGGCAGTCGGTCCAAAGTTCGGGCTCGCGCCCCCCGGCCCCGCCGGAGGCGGATCGTCGCGCAACTGCACCGTGAGCAACGTGTCGCCGACCGGGAAGCGCTGCAGCGTATCGACGGGATCGCAGAACTGCGCCGTCGAAAGTGAATTCACCGCGGAAGGATTCCCGAATGGATCGCGCGTACATGCAGTACTCGGGACTTGCGTGACGAACCGGCAGGCGAACACTTTCAGCGCGTTGGTGATCGCGGCATCGCCATCGGTGAACGCCGGGGTCGGAATCGCCGGGATGATGCCGTTGATTGCGCACGACGCGGTGCTGCCGGGGCCGAGTTTGTGGTCCGATTGAATCTGCAAATCGGGCCGATCGTAGGGCGACGTTCCGCTCTGTGCGACCAACGAGGTTCCCACCGGCGGACTGCCGGGTTTCGGGAACCCTTCCACCACGATGATACCGGCGCGCTCGTCGCGCACCGTGAACACGCGCACGTTGCCGACGAACTCCGGTGTTGCCGTTGGTGTTCCACTGCAGCAGGCGGCTTCTTGGCACCCAAGCGCGCAGCCATCGGGGCGGTAGATGCCGAAAAACGCGATGCGCGGGCCGGCTTGCGGCGGCGTGGGCGTGCGCGTTGGCGTGACCGTGCGCGTCGCGCTAGCGGTGCGCGTCCCAGTCGCGGTCGGCGTCGAGGACGGCGTGCGCGTGAACGTCTGCGTCCGCGTCGCGGTCGGCACCAGCGTGAGCGTCGGCACCAGCGTCGCGGTGGTCGTCTTGGTGGGGCTCGCGGTCGACGTGATCGTGGTGGTCTGCGTCGGTGTACGCGTATCCTTCGAAGTGCGCGTCGCAGTGGTGGTGACGGTTGCCGTCGGAACTGGCGTGTCGGTGGCGGTGCGTGTGCTGGTGCGCGTCGCGGTCTCGGTGCGCGTGACCGTCGCCGTGCGCGTGCCGGTTTCCGTCGACGTTGGGAACGGCGTGAAGGTCTCGGTCGCCGTGCGCGTTGCGGTGCGCGTGAGCGTCGGCGACGGCGGCAACGTCTGGGTGGCCGTCCGCGTCGACGTGCGCGTCACGGTGGCGCTGGCAACAGCGGTTGCGCTGCCCGTAGCCGATGGCGTTGCGGTGTTCGTAACGGTCTTCGTGCTGGTTCCGGTGCGGCTGGGCGAGCGCGTCGCGGTCTCCGTTGCAGTCGCGGTGCCCGTACCTGTCGCCGTAGCCGTCCGCGTCGGCGTGCGCGTCACGGTGGCAGTGTCCGGAGGCGTGCCGAAGGGCGTCTCCGAAGGCGTGGCCGTTTGAGTGGGTGTATCGGTCGGCGTGCGCGTGATCGTCGCGGTCCGCGTCACCGTAGGAGTTCGGGTGACCGTAGGGGTGAGAGAGGGGGTCAACGTCTGGGTAAACGTCCGCGTCTTGGTATCGGTTGGCGTCGGCGTCGGCGGTCCGGGCGTATCGGTGATCGTCGGCGTCGTGGTGATCGTCGGTGTGCGCGTTGACGTGCGGGTGCTCGTCAAACTCGGCGTTGACGTGAACGTCCTGCTCGCCGTCGGCGTCGGCGTAAAGGTAAGAACGGCTGACCGCGTTGGCGTGCCGGTGAGCGTCGACGTGCGCGTCGCCGTGCCGGTGCGCGTCGGCGTCGCGCTGATCCCTTGGGTGGCCGTCGGTGAGATCGACGGCGTAGTTGTCGAGGTCGCACTCGGCGTCTGAGTCTCTGAAGGCACGGGGGTGAGCGTCGGCGTCGCGGACTCATTGGGCGAGATTGACACCGTCGCAGTCGGCGTGTCGCTGGGCGCCACCGAATGTGTCGGGGTCAACGTGTGACTCGGCGTCACCGAATCGGTGGCCGTTGGTGACGGCGTGATGGTTTCTGATCCCGTCGGTGTCGCCGTGTGCAGAGGCGTGAAGCTCGACGTGCTGGTCGCGGACGCCTTGGCGCTTGCGGTTGACGATGGGGTGCTGGTCGAAGTCGCCGTTGGCGTCGGCGTGGTGAGCAGAACCTCCAGTGCCGTCAGGTCGGGGCTGCTGTTACGCCCGTCCTGGTTCACATCCGAGGCGGCGCAGACACTGCCGTTGAAGAGGGCGGTGACGACGGCGCCAATGTCGCGCTGGTCAACGACGCCGTCGCAGTTCGCATCACCGGCCACCGCATAGGCGCGGGAGACACTCATGACGCTCAGGAGCACCGCAAGCAATGGCCCCGACCAGGACCGCCGCCGACCGGTGCGCCATCTCTCCCCCGTCATCCGTATCTCTTTCCGCGCAACCTCATAACCGCTCGACCGCCCGCACGTAAGTCGGGCGCACGTGAGGATGTTTCGTATGCGTTATGGGCGACGCCTTTGCAAGCGACGCGGCGCCCTTTTGCTGCGCGGCCAACACAATTTCACTTGCCAAATGACGCGCATTTTGTTCCGTCTACCCCGGCCCACCGAAGGAGAAGTTAATGAACCTGGGAAAGTTGGCGCTGAGCTTGCCCCTACCACCGAACGTACCCGCCTGCCTCGATTGGGCGAGGCGCTCCGAGCAGCTCGGCTACGAGAGCATCTGGATTGCCGAAACCGGCGGCGCCGATCCCTTCGTGCTCGCCGGTGCGGTAGCGCAAACCACCGCCACCGCACGCATCGGACTCGCAGTGTCGCCGGTCTATATTCGAACCCCGGCGACCATCGCCGCAGCCAGCGGCACAGTATCGCAACTGGCGCCCGGTCGTTTCATTCTTGGCCTCGGCTCGTCGAGCCACGCCATCGTTGAGAACTGGCACGGCACGCCGTTTCACAAGCCCGTCACCCGCGTACGCGAAACCGTGCAGATCGTGCGCGCGATGCTGGCGGGCGAGAAGCTCAAGTTCAACGGAGCGGCGCTCCACACCCAGGGCTACCGCCTAATGGCGCCGCCCGCCGGTCCGGTGCCGATCTACGTCGGCGCCCTGCGGCCGCCGATGCTCGAAGTCGCGGGCGAGGTCGGCGACGGAGTCGTGGTTAATCTGTTTCCCGCCGCGGCGCTGCCGACCATGCTCAAGCACGTCGCCGTCGGTGCGCAGCGCGCCGGCAAAGACGCGGCGCGATTCGAGGTGGTGTGTCGCCACCAAGTCTTGGTCACCAACGATAAGAACGGGGCGCGCGAAGTGTTTCGGGCCGGCCTTACCGGCTACTTCGCGACGCCGGTCTACAACAAGTTTGCCGCCTGGTACGGCTTCGAAGAAGAGGCCGCGTTGATCGCCAACGGATTCAAGACGGGCGACCGCGAGATGACCCGCAAAGGCATGACCGATCGCTTCGTCGACAGCCTCGGTATCTTCGGATCGCTCGAAGAGTGCCGCGAGCGCATTGCCGAGTTCGTTGCCGCCGGGGTGACGACGACGATCATCAGTCCGCTCGCCTTCGATCCCGAAGCCATCCGCGCGACCATCGAAGGGCTCGCGCCGCACTGAGTGAATGCGGCTAGCTGGCGGCCTGCGCGGGCGGTACCCTCTTCGCTCCCGCCGCGCGGGCACGCTTGCGCGCCGACGCCGCTGCGGAACGCGACGCCGCCTTCTGCGCTGCCACCTGCAACTCTTTGAACGACGACTCGAGGGCGACGATGAAATCGTGCAGATCGGGGATCTGCTCCCAATCCGCATTGACGCCCCAGTACAGCCCACCATTGTAGCTGAACAGACCGACCACCAGCGCGAGATTCTCGAAGACCGGCACCACCGGATACGACGTGCGCATCGTCGCCCCCTGCAGGTAGAGCGGAATCTGCGGCCCCGGCACATTGGTCACGATCAAGTTGTACGGCCGCGCGCGCGACGCCAGCCGCACCGCTTGCACGAGCAGATTGGGCACCGTCCACTCGCCAATCGCGGTGAGCACTTCGCCGCCGAGGGCTTGCTTCGATTCCTTCAGGCCAGCCGTGGTCGCGTGCACCGCGCGCAGCCGCTCCACCGGATCAGCCAACCGCACCGGCAGCGGCGCGGTAAGTTGGGTCACGCGGTTGCCAAGGTGGCCGCGCTCGTCACTCGTCCGCACGCTGACGGGAATCATCGCGCGAATGTCCAACTCGCTGGGATCCAATCCGCGCTGCGCGAAAAATATCCGCAGGGCGCCGCTCACAGTTGCCAACACGACATCGTTGAGCGTGCCACCCAGCTCGTTCTTCACCGCCTTCAAGTCGGCGACCTTCATTTCCGTCCAGTCGAACCGCCGGTACGGCCCGACCTCGACGTTGAGCGGCGACGGCGACCCGGGATTGAGCGCCGGCGCGAAGGCCTCGACCACGCCCGCAGCCGATTCGGCAATCTCGCGCAGGCGCATCGCCGGCTCGCGCACGATGTCGTAGGCCGCGCGCAGTGCTTCGACCGGTTGCCCGACGCGGCGCACCGCTTCGTCGATGATCAGGCGCGCGCGCGTCGGAGCCCGCCGCGGCCGCCACTCCTGCGGGGCGCCCACCTCCGCGTCCGGACTCGGATCCATGATCACCGACATCAGGTCCGCCCCCGAAATACCGTCGATCATGCAGTGATGGGTCTTGCTCACCAACGCGAAGCGATCGCCGTCCAACCCCTCGACCACCCACATTTCCCACAGCGGCCGCTTGCGATCGAGCGGCTGCGACATGATGCGCCCAACCAGACGCTTCAACACGCGCTCGTCGCCCGGATGCGGTAGCGCGGTGTGCCGCACGTGGTACGCCAGACGGAAGCGGTCGTCGTCGATCCAGATCGGGATCTGTTCGTACGGAATGTACGCCAACCGCTGGCGGAAGCGTGGCACGAGATGCAGGCGGCCATGAATCGCGCGCCGGATACGATCGATGTCGATGCCCCCGGCGGGCAAACGCAAAGGCGCCGCGTCGAAAATCAACACGCCACCCACGTGCATGTGGCAATTGCCGTCCTCGATCACCAAGAACGATGCGTCCAGGGCACTCAGCCGTTCATAGTACGCCATCACTTCGCCTCCAATGGTCGGGCCGCCTTCCTAGCACGAGGGCACGGGCGACGAACAGCGAAAACCTCGCCGAGGCATTACCGCTGGCAGCGCGGGCAGTAGAAGCTGCCGCGACCGCTCTGCACAACCCGCCGGATCGGCGCGCCACAGTCGAGACACGGTTCGCCCGCGCGGTCGTAGACGCGCAAGCGCAACTGAAAATAGCCGGGGCGGCCGTCGCCATCGCGATAGTCCGAGATCGAGCTGCCGCCGAGGTCCACCGCTTCGCACAGCACGGCACGCAGCGCGTCGAAGAGCGGCGCGACTTCGGCCCGCCGGACGCGATGCGCGCGACGCGTCGGTCGGATGCGGGCGCGGAACAGCGCTTCGTTGGCGTAGATGTTGCCAACGCCACCGAGCGTAGTCTGATCGATGAGCAGATTCTTGATCGCGCGCTTGCCGCCTCGCAGCGTCGCAGCGAATTGCTCCGCGGTGAACGCCGGATCGAGCGGATCGGGGCCGAGTCCGGCGAGTTCCGGCCACGCGTTGACATCGGCCGCACTGCCGACCTTGAGGAGCCCGAAACGGCGCGGATCGTTGAACACCAACTCCGCGCCATCGTTCAAGCGCACGCGCACGTGATCGTGCCGCTCCGCTGTGACCGCGGCGTCGCGCACCAGCAGCGCACCGCTCATCCCCAGATGGGCGAGCACGCAGTCGCCGTTGTCGAGGTGAAACAGCAGATACTTGGCGCGCCGTTCGACACCATCGATGCGCTGGCCGACCAGACGCGCCGCGAAGTCGGCCTGAATCGGACGGCGCAGCCGCCGTTCGCGGATCTCCACCGCATCGATGCGCCGCCCCACTAGTCGTGGCAGCAACGATCGGCGCACAGTCTCGACTTCAGGCAGCTCGGGCATCGGCGGATGCTATCCCAACGGCGTAGCGGCGTCGGCGAGTTGAGCGAACTCTTCGAGCGTCAACGTTTCGGCCCGACGCTTGTAGTCAATGCCCACCGCGGCCAACACACCCGCCGGGTCTGGGACCGCAGCGCCCAATGAATTGACGAGTTGCTTGCGGCGTTGCTGGAACGCGGCCCGCACCACGCGCCGCAACATCAACGGATCGCGCACCGCAATCGGCGGCGTCGCGTACGGTTCGACGACGATGACCTCCGACTGTACCTTCGGGCGAGGCACGAAAGCAGCCGGATCGACGTACGCGCCATGGCGCACGCGCGCCCGAAACTGCACCAGCACCGACAGCGCGCCATACGCGTCGTCACCCGTTTGCGAACGAATGCGATCGGCGACTTCGCGCTGCAGCATCAGGACCAGTCGGGAGAACAAGTCGGCGTGATCGAGCAGCTGGAACAGCACCGGCGTCGAGAT
>JBGOUW010000081.1:0-12779 GCA_041477755.1 Binatia bacterium | reverse complement strand
TATCGCTACCTTGAAGAATCGACTCGCGTCGGAACTGAATGCTGCACACCGCAATGTCATCCAGGGAGAGCTGGGCGCCGCGTATATGAAGGCCGAGTCCTACGACTCGATCGAAGAGGACGGCGACATGGCAGACGGTGTTTGCGTCGATGAGGCCGGGCACGTCGAGACCTGGAACGACGCGCTACGCCTTCAGCGCGAGGGAGTCGAGCCCGACGCGTTCAGTCGAATATCCGCGCGGGTCCTGATGATCCACGGAGATGTGGACCCGCACCCGGGCCCAGCGACCCGCGATCTCCTCCGCAGGTTCATTCCTCAGCTCGAATACGTCGAGCTCGAGCGTTGCGGTCACGAGCCATGGCGCGAGCGTCATGCCCGCCATCATTTCGTGGAACTCGTACGAGAATGGTGTAACCGGTAGACGGTGCAACGGCCGCGGGACGGAGTAGAGTAAGAAGTGGTGACCACAAGGAGGTTTCGAACGGACATGCAAAGCGAGAAACGCGTTCGACGCGGAGTTGGCGACCGCTAACCTTGATCGGACAAAATCCTCACCACGAAGGACACGAAGCGCTCGAAGGGAACCGCAGAAGGGGCTGGCATTTGCCCGGCCTTTGGTGGGTGTCATTCTGAGCATCCGCACTTCCGCGGCGAAGAATCCTCCGATGCTGCCAAGAAGATCCTTCGCGCCGGAACTGGCAACGCTCAGGATGACCATCGCGAAACGTCGAGATGATTCAAACTGACCCGCTACCCTGCGATGCCGTCGGTTGCAATCGCCGTCGGGCTACGCTAACCACTCCAGCGCTTCCACCAAATCCATGAGCGGGCATCTCCTCACTGCACACGGGGCACGGGCGCTATTGGCGCATCGTGTTGCTGAGCGAACGCCCGCGGGGGACCCCCTTGCCGCGCAAGACCACTGGGCTTGATGCACTGCGGGCGCAAATCGATCACATCGACGACCAGTTGCTTGCGCTGCTCAGTCAGCGGGCGCGTTTGGTGGTCGAAGTGGGCGAGCGCAAGCGGGCGAGCGGTCACGATGCGATCTACGTGCCCGGGCGCGAGAAGCGCATCTACCAGCGGCTAACCCGGCGCAACCGCGGCCCGCTGCCGCCTGAAAGCGTCCGCGCGATCTTTCGCGAGGTGATTTCCAGTTGCCTCGCGATGGAGCAGCCGCTGCGGATCGCCTACCTCGGACCCGAGGCCACCTTCTCGCACTTGGCAGCGCTGGAACAGTTTGGATCGCGCGCCACGCTTCAACCTGCCGATTCGATTCCCGGCGTCTTCGACGAAGTCGAACATCGCCGCGCTGACTACGGCGTGGTGCCGGTGGAGAACTCGACGCAAGGCGTTGTGGCCCAGACCCTCGATCGCTTCGTGTCGTCGCCGCTGACGATCAAAGCCGAGCTGCTGTTGCGGATCGATCACTACTTGCTGTCGCGCGCCGGCCGGCTCACCGGCATCCGACGCGTCGTGTCGCACGCGCAGTCGTTCGGCCAGTGCCGCCAATGGCTGGCGGACCATCTGCCGAGCGTGCCGCTCGAAGAAGTTTCGAGCAACGCCAAAGCCGCGGCAATCGCCGCGAAGCAGCCGGGCACCGCGGCCATCGCCGGGCGCTTGGCGGCCGAGCACTATGATCTCAAGGTCGTGGCGGCGCACATTCAAGATCAGGCCACCAATCTGACCCGTTTCCTGGTCATCGGCCACGACGGGCTCGCCGCGCCCACCGGCGAGGACAAGACCACGGTGCTGTTCTCCGTGCGCCACCAGCCCGGTGTCCTGTTCACGCTGCTCAAACCGTTCGCCGATCATCACGTCAACCTTACCAGCATCGAGTCGCGCCCGATGAGCGGACGGCCGTGGGAGTATTTTTTCTTCCTCGACTTTGAAGGCCATGCGCGCGACCGCCGAGTCGCGCGGGCCCTGCGCGCGCTGCAGACGCAAACGCTCACCTGCCGCGTGGTCGGTTCGTATATCGCTGCGCGGCAGCCGAAGTAGGAGCAGTGCGAGTACCTCTATGGATCTGACGCAGCTCGTTCCGGATTGGATTCGCAGCCTGTCGGCGTACCCGCCCGGTATGCCGATTGAGGAACTCGAGCGCGAGTACAGCATCTACGATTCGATCAAGCTGGCTTCCAATGAGAATCCGCTCGGCCCATCGCCCAAGGCCGTGGCCGCGGTGACGAAGGCGTTGCCGCAGATGCACCGCTATCCCGACGGCGGTTGCCATTACCTCCGGCGCACGCTGGCGCAGCGGCTCGGCGTCGCGCCCGAAGCGCTGATCTTCGGCAACGGCTCGAACGAAATCATTGAACTGGTCGTGCGCACGTTCTTGTGCCGCGGCGAGCACGCGGTGATGGCCGACCAGGCCTTTGTGATCTATCGAATGGTCGTGCAAGCCGCCGGCGGGCGCAGCACGATCGTGCCGCTGCGCGACTTCACGCACGATCTCGAGGCGATCGCCGAGGCCATCACCCCGTCGACGCGGCTGGTGTTCCTCGCTAACCCCAACAACCCGACCGGTACCATTTTCTTTCGGGAGCAGTGGCGCGAGTTTCTCGCGGCGGTGCCGCCCAACGTTGTCATCGTGCTCGACGAAGCCTACGCCGAGTTCGTCGAGGACCCCGAGTATCCCGACTCGCTCGCCGACCTCGGGTCAGATCGCCTGCTCATCGTGCTGCGCACCTTCTCGAAGATTTACGGGCTCGCGGCGTTGCGCATCGGCTATGGAGTGGCACGCCCGGAGCTCATCGAGCTGATCAATCGCGTGCGGCAGCCGTTCAACGTCGGCACCCTGGCGCAGGTCGGCGCGCTCGCGGCGCTCGACGACCTCGATCACGTCGCCGCCACGCGACGGACCAATCGGGAGGGCTTGGCCTTCTTGCGCGCGGCATGTGAGCGCCTCGGCGTCGCGTTCGTACCGAGCTGGGCGAACTTTCTCCTCATCGACGTCGGCAACGGTGCGCGGGTGTACGAGCGTCTGTTGCGCGAAGGCGTGATCGTGCGGCCGATGGCGTTCTACGGATTGCCCGACCACATCCGGGTCACCATCGGATTGCCAGCGGAGAACGAGCGCTTCGTAACCGCGCTCGAAAAAGTTCTCCGCGCGGGGGGGGCAGGTGCCGCGCCTTTTTGAGCGGGTTGCCATTGCCGGCGTCGGATTGATCGGCGGATCGCTCGCACTGGCGGCTCGCCGCGCCGGCTTGTTCGGGGAAGTGGTCGGTCTGGCGCGGCGCGCAGAGACCCTCGCCGAGGCCCAACGGCGCGGCCTGGTCGATCGTGCCACCAGCAATCCAGCCGACGCCGCGCGCGGCGCCGATCTGCTCGTGCTCGCCGTGCCGGTCCGCGCCATCGCCGGCGTCGCACGCGAGTGCGTGCCGGCACTCGCAGCGGGCGCGGTCATCACCGACGCCGGCAGCGTGAAAGGAATGGTGGTGCGCGAACTGGAAGCGGTCGCGGCAACCGGGCAGCACGTCGTCGGCGCCCACCCGATCGCCGGCACGGAGGACACCGGCCCGGCGGCGGCGACCGCCGATCTGTTTCGCGATCAACTCTGCATCCTGACGCCAACGGCACGCACCAACGCCACCGCCGCCAACCGCATCCAAGCGCTGTGGGAAGGCGTCGGCATGCGGGTGACGCGCATGACACCGGAGCGCCACGATGAAGTCCTCGCGGCCGTGAGTCACCTGCCCCATGTGATCGCCTTTGCCCTCATGAACGCGATTGCGGCCGCCGGTGGCGACCTCCCGCACTACAGCGGCGGCAGCTTGCGCGATGCGACGCGGGTAGCCGCGAGCTCGGTCGACATGTGGCGCGACATTCTGCTCGCCAATCGCGAGGCGCTCGATCGCGCGCTGACGGGCTTCACCGCGGAGGTCGATCGTGTGCGCGATGCCATCCGTCGCGGTGATGAGGCGGCGCTGACGGAGTTGCTGGCGCGCGCCCGTTCGGCGCGACGCGGGTGGAAGACGTGACCGACGCCATCGCGATTCGCCCGCTGGCGCAGCCACCCGACGCGGTGGTCACCGTGCCCGGCGCGCGCAGCGTGACCAACCGCGCACTATTGGTCGCCGCATTGGGAGAAGGTCGCTCGACGCTCGACGGCGCATCGTTCAGCGACGACACCGACGCGATGGCTGCGGCCTGGCGCGCCCTCGGCGTGCCGGTGGTGGAAGATGCCGGCGCCCCGCGCTTCGTCATCGATGGATGTGGAGGCCAGTGGCCGGTGGCGCGCGCGGCTTTGAACGTGCGCGCAGCAGGTACCGCGATGCGTTTTCTCACCGCGGCCTTGTGCGTCGGCCGTGGGCACTATCGCCTCGATGGCACGCCACGCATGCGGCAACGGCCGATTCAGGATCTGCTCGACGCCCTGAGTCAACTCGGGGCGCGTGTACGCAGCGAGCACGACACCGGCTGCCCGCCGGTCTTGATCGACGCGGCGGAGCTGCCCGGCGGCACGGCAACAGTGGCGGGCGACAAGAGCAGCCAGTTTCTGTCCGCGCTGTTGATGGCGGCGCCATACGCGCAGCGCGACGTGACGATAACCGTGCGGGGCAAGTTGATCGCCCGGCCCTTCGTCGACATGACTCTCGGCGTGATGGCCGACTTCGGCGTCGCCGTGGAACGCGATGCCGATCTCCGCTTCCGCATCCGCAGCGGGCAGCGGTACCGGGGGCGCGCGTATCGGATCGAGCCCGACGCGTTGGGCGCGCATTATTTCTTCGCGGCCGCGGCGGTGACGGGCGGGCGCGTGCGCGTGAACGGAATCGGTCGGCACTCGACGCAAGGCGACGCGCGCTTCGTCGAGGTGTTGGCCACGATGGGCGCGACGGTGACGCGCACCGACCAGTTCATCGAAGTGGTCGGGCCCACACAGCTCCACGGCGTCGATGTTGACTTGAACGAAATCTCCGACACCGCGCTCACGCTCGCGGCGATCGCGCCGTTCGCCAGCACCCCGGTGCGCATTCGTAATGTCGCCCACATCCGCTTGCAGGAGAGCGATCGTTTGCACGCCGCGGCCACCGAGTTGCAGCGACTCGGGGTGGTGGTGAGCGAACACGACGACGGGTTGGAGATTCAGCCATCGCCGGTGCACCCGGCGACCGTACAGACGTACGATGACCATCGCGTCGCCATGAGCTTTGCGCTCATCGGCTTGCGCGTGCCCGGCATTCGCATTGCGGACCCGGCCTGCGTGGCGAAAACGTTTCCGGACTACTTCGCGCGCCTGGAGACCTTGCGCCGATGAAGCCAATCGTGATCGCCATCGACGGACCCGCGGGCGCCGGCAAGAGCACGGTGAGTCGCACGCTCGCGCAGCGCCTCGGCTATCGCTACGTCGATACCGGCGCGATGTATCGCGTGATCGGGGTGCTGGCCGCGGAGCAGAGTATCGAGTTGACCGACGCGAGCGTCTTGGCGCCGTTGTGCGACACCGTCACCATCCGTTTCGAGACCGCGGGTGAGCGCGTGCGCACGTTCGCTGACGACCGCGATCTCTCCGATCTGATTCGGAGCGCGGCCGCCGGGCAACTGGCCTCCAAGGTGTCGACCGTGCCGGCCGTCCGCGATCGGTTGGTCGCGCAGCAGCGCGCGCTCGGAGCCGGCGGCGGAGTGGTCATGGAAGGGCGCGACATCGGCACGGTGGTCTTCCCGAGCGCGCCGCTGAAGGTCTTTCTCGATGCGTCGCCGCTGGAGCGTGCGCGCCGACGCGCCGCGGAGCTGCAGGCGCGCGGTGAGCGCGCTGACGTCGACGCGATGGCGCGCGAGATCGCCGACCGCGATACGCGTGACCGCACGCGCGCGCATTCGCCGTTACGACCGGCCGACGATGCGCACGTGATCGACAGCACCGGGCGCGGCATCGAGGCCATTGTCGACGAATTGGTGGAGTTGGCGCGGCGCGCGCAAGGTATTGAAAGGGCTTGAAACTGTATGCCGAGGGCGATAAGGACACAGAACCACATCCGGTTCAGGGGGTAGGTTTCACATGGATCAGCAAACCAAAGCGGCCGCAGGCGGCGGCCAAGAGGATTTTGGCCGCCTGTTCGAGCAGAGCTTGCGTTCAGTGCGCCCGGGCGGCGTTGTCCGCGGCCGCGTTGTCCTGGTGTCGCGGGACACGGTCACCGTCGACATCGGCTACAAGTCGGAGGGCCACATTCCGCTGCGCGAGTTCATCGACCGCGACGGCACCGTAGGGGTGCAAGAGGGCGATGAGATTGACGTGTACTTTGACACCGCCGAAGGCGAGCAGGGCGACATCGTGCTGTCGCGCGCCAAGGCGGAACAGTTCAAGGTCTGGCGCGACATCGAAGAAGCGTTCGAAAACAACGGCGCGGTCGAAGGCGTGGTCGTGGGCAAGGTGAAGGGTGGTTTGAAGGTGGATGTGGGGGTGCCAGCGTTTCTACCCGGTTCGCACACCGACATACGCCCGGCGCGCAATCTCGATCGCTACATCGGCCAGCGCGGGCGCTTCGCGGTGCTCAAGTTCAACCGCGCGCGCGGCAACGTCGTGGTGTCACGCCGCGCCGTGCTCGAACGCGAGCGCGAGTCGCTCAAAGAGGAAACGCTCAAGGTACTCGAACCCGGCATCGTGCTCGAAGGCACGGTGAAAAACATCACCGACTACGGCGCCTTCGTCGACCTCGGCGGCATCGATGGTTTGCTGCACGTCACCGACATGTCGTGGGGGCGCGTCAACAAGCCGTCCGACGTGGTGCAGGTGGGCGAGCACGTCAAAGTGGTCGTTCTCAAGTACGATCCGGAACGCGGCCGCGTCTCACTCGGCATGAAGCAGATTCTCCCCGATCCGTGGTCGACGGCCGCCGAGCGCTTCTACGCCGGCGCGCGCGTCAAGGGCAAGGTGGTCAGCTTGGCGGACTACGGCGCGTTCGTCGAGCTCGAGCCCGGCATTGAAGGCCTCGTCCACGTCTCCGAGATGTCGTGGTCCAAGCGCATCGCGCATCCCTCGAAGGTGCTCGAACCGGGGCAAGAGGTGGAAGTCGTGGTGCTCGATGTCGACGCGCCGAACAATCGCATCTCCCTCGGCCTTAAGCAGACCGAGCCGAATCCGTGGGAGATGATGCGCATCAACCACCCGATCGGCAGCCACGTCCAAGGCAAGGTCAAGAACGTCACCGACTTCGGGGTCTTCGTCGGCATTGCGGACGGTATCGATGGTCTGGTCCACGTCTCCGATCTGCACTGGACCAAGAAGATCAAGCATCCGTCGGAACTGTACAAGAAGGGCGACGATCTCGACGCCGTCGTGCTAGGCATCGACGTCGACAACGAACGGGTCTCGCTCGGCGTCAAGCAACGCACCGAAGATCCGTGGTCCACGATCAGCAAGCGCCATCCGGTGGGCACCCGGATCAAGGGCCGCGTCACCAGCGTCACCGATTTCGGGTTGTTCGTCGAATTGGAAGAAGGCTTAGAAGGCCTGATCCACGTGTCGCAGATCAGCCACGAGCGCATCGAGAAACCCCAGCTGATGTTCCAGCCCGGACAGGAAGTCGAAGCCGAGGTCACCCAGATCGACACCCGCGAGCGCAAGATCGGCCTCAGCATCAAAGCGCTGCGCCGCAGCGAAGAGCGCGAAGAGGTCGAATCGTACATGAAGAAGGAACGCGAAGGGGCGCGATTCTCGTTCGAGGACATCCTCAACGAGGAGCTCCGCCTCGATCGCGACGTGCCCAAGGATCGGAGCTGAGCCGCCGATGACTAAGCGCGATCTCATTGAAGAGGTCGTGAATCAGTATCCGCAGTTTTCGCGTCGCGACGCCGAGGTGATGGTCAACTCGGTGTTCGACAGCATGGCCGACGCGTTGCGGCGGGGGGATCGCATCGAGATCCGCGGTTTCGGCAGCTACGTGGTCAAGCCGCGTCAAGCCCGCCAGGGCCGCAATCCCAAGACCGGTCACCTCGTCAACGTCGCTGCCAAGCGCGTACCTTTTTTCAAGGTCGGCAAAGAGCTGCGCCAGCGCGTCGACGGCAAACCCGCCGACACCACCTCGGCCACCGGCTGAGCCCCATCGCTGAGCCCAACGATGGAGACGCTCTGGGCTCCGTGGCGCATGGCGTACGTGGCTGGGCCCAAGGAGTCCGGCTGTATCTTCTGCACCCACCCCGTTGCCGCGGATGCGCGCGACGCCCTCGTGCTGGCAACGACGCCCACGAGTGTCGTCATGCTCAATCGCTTCCCCTACGCCAACGGACATCTGATGGTCGCGCCGCGCTCGCACACCGCCGAATTGGATCGATTCTCGGCGGTGGAGTTCGGCGCGCTGATGGAAACCGTGCGCCGCGCCGCGCGCGTGTTGCGTGAGGTGTTTGCCCCCGAAGGGATGAACATCGGCCTCAACCTCGGCCGTGCGGCGGGTGCCGGCGTTGCTGATCACGTGCACTGGCACCTAGTGCCCCGCTGGGTCGGCGACACCAACTTCATGCCACTGATCGGCGAGGTGCGGGTCATGCCGGAACATTTGCTCGCCACCTACGACCGTCTCCGACCGCACTTCGCGGCGGCAGCACCGTCCACAGGCTAACCACACGCACTGTGTTGCCCGTAGCGTAGTGCCCCCCTATAATCATTCGAAGTCGGCAGATCGATGTGATCGAAAGGTGAGCTTGATGCAGACAGCGCGGACTCTGGGGGAATTGCGAGCGGCGGGCTATCAGGTGCGGGGAGTGCGCGCGGAGATGCGACGCAACTTGCTCGACCGTCTGACCCGCCGCGAGCGCATCTTGCCCGGCATCGTCGGCTTCGACGACACGGTCGTTCCCGAGATCGAAAACGCCATTCTCGCCGGCCACCACATGGTGTTCCTGGGCGAACGCGGCCAGGCCAAGTCGCGCATCATTCGCGGCCTAACGGGGCTGCTCGATCCGCTCGTGCCGGCGGTGCGGGGCTGCGAGATCAACGACAATCCGTTCGATCCGATCTGCAAGGCGTGCCGCCGCCGCCTCGCCGACCAGGGCGACGCACTGGAGATCACCTGGATTGGGCCCGATCACCGCTACGCCGAGAAACTGGCGACCCCCGATGTGTCGATCGCCGATCTCATCGGCGAGATTGACCCGATCAAAGTGGCCGAAGGTCGTTACCTCGCCGACGAGGAGACCATTCACTACGGCCTGGTGCCGCGCACCAACCGCGGCATCTTCGCCATCAATGAGTTGCCCGACCTCGCCGAGAAGGTGCAGGTGGGACTGTTCAATCTGATGGAAGAGAAGGACGTCCAGATCAAGGGCTACAAGATCCGCCTACCCGTCGACGTCGTGATCGTCGCCAGCGCCAACCCAGAGGACTACACCAACCGCGGCCGCATCATTACGCCCCTAAAGGATCGCTTCGACGTGCAGATTCGTACCCACTATCCGCGAACTCTCGACGACGAGATCGCCATCATGCAGCAGGAGCTGCCGGCGCTCGACCGTGTCGATCGTACCCTCGGCATGCCGGCATTCATGCTCGAAGTCATCGCGCAGCTCACTTTCGAGGCGCGGGCCTGTAACGAGATCAATCAAAGCTCCGGCGTCAGCGTGCGCGTGAGCATCAACAACTACGAGAGCGTGCTCAGCAATGCCGAGAAGCGCGCGCTGCGCGTCGACGAGCGCGAGATCGTGCCGCGCCTCACCGATCTGCACTCGATACTCGCATCGACCTCGGGCAAGATCGAACTGGAGTACGCCGGCGAAGACAAGAAGGCTGAGGACCTGATCGATCGGCTGCTCAACCGCGCCATCCTCAAAGTGTTCGACAAGTACCTGCAGGTCGATAAGGTCAAGTCGATCAACGAGTACTTCGAGCAAGGGTGGGGGGTCGAGGTGTCCGACAGCATGCCGTCAGCCGACTACCTCGATGCGCTGCGCGCGATTCCCGGCTTGCAGGAAGCCGTGCGCACGTTGGGCAGCGTCGAGAGTCCCGGCTTCATTGCGGCGGCCATTGAACTGGTCCTCGAAGGACTCCACCTCCATCAGAAACTCAACAAGGACCGCGACGGCGGCCGCTACTCGTATCGCGCGTGAAACAGGCAGATGGCTGATAGCGTGTCGCAGATGGTCGGAAACTGCTCTCGATCCGAGCCATCCGCCATCCGCCATCGGCCAACGGCCATCAGCGATAAGCCATGCTGAAGATCCGCTACACCGAGTGGGATGGGAGTCAGCGCATCAAGCTGACGGCCGACCAGGTGTTCGAGAAGCTCTCCGAGTACCTCTCTTACACCGACGACGTGCAACAGGCGCTCGACTGGATGATGCGCCAGGGCTTTGACTGGGAGGGCATGCAGGTCCTCGGCCTCGACGACTTCCTCGAACAATTGCGCGAGGCAATGCGCCAGCGCTACCGCGATTTCAACCTTAACTCGGCGCTCGACGAGATGCGCCAGCGCCTCGACGAGATTGTCGATCTTGAACGCGACACGCTCGAGCACGGCGAGGTGCCGCCCGAGCGCGCGCAGGCGAAGCGTGACTTCCTCGATCAGCTCCCCCATCGGTTGAGCGAGGCGATCGAGCGGATGAAGTCGTACGACTTCGAGGATTCGCAGGCCGCCAGCGACTTCGAGAATCTGCTGGAGGAGCTGGAGGACATCCGCGAGCTGGAGGATTTTCAGCGCCGTCACGGCGACATGTTCCACGGGCCCAAGTCGCTCGGGTATCAGGATGCGCTCGATCTGATGCGCGAGATGAACCAGCTCAAGCAGCTCGAAGAGGCGCTGTCCGACGGCGACCTCGAGCGCGTCTCACTCGACGAGTTGCGCGATCTCCTTGGCCCGCAGGCATTTCAGGACTTCCAGACCCTCAAGCAAGTGCGCATGCTGTTGCGCGACGCCGGCTACCTCGCCGGCAAAGAAGGCCGCGCGCAGCTGTCGCCCAAGGGCGTACGACGTATCGGACAGTTGGCGCTGCGCGACATTTTCCAGGGTCTCATGCGTGATCGGCCGGGCAGCCATCAGGTCGATCATCGCGGCCAGGCCGACGCGCGTCCCGACGCCACCAAGTTGTATCACTACGGCGACCCGCTCAACCTCGATCTCGTGCGCACGCTGAAGAAGGCACTGGCGCGCAAGCGGGGCGCGCCGCTGGCACTCGAACCGACCGACTTTGAAGTCTTCGACACTCAGTACGCCACCACCACCTCGACCGTGTTGCTGCTCGACATGAGTTGGTCGATGAGTTGGGAAGGCCGCTTCGCCGCTGCCAAGAAGGTCGCCCTGGCGATGGAGAGTCTGGTGCGCGCGCGCTATCCGCGCGACTACTTCGCGATCGTCGGCTTCTTCACCCGCGCGATCGAGCTGAAGGTGAAGGATCTGCCCGAAGCCAGCTGGAACATGGGCGACCCGTTCACCAACTTGCAGGATGGCTTGCGGCTGGCGAGTGACTTGCTGCGACGGCATCCGAGCAACAACCAGCAAGTGATCGTCATCACCGACGGCCAGCCGACGGCGTACTTCTCGCGCGGCCGCTTGTACTGCGAGTGGCCACTGTCGTTCGGCGGCATCAGCATGCGCGCGGCGCAGGAAACGCTGAAGGAAGTCGAGCGCGTCACTAAGCGCGGCATCACCATCAACACCTTCATGCTCGACGACAGCCCCAGCCTGCGCGCCTTCGTCGAACGCATGACCCGCATCAACAAAGGCCGCGCCCTCTACACCCGCCCCGACCACCTCGGGGAGTATCTGTTGGTCGACTACATCGGCAAGAAACGCAAGAAGGTGTGAGCGCTCTTCTCCTTGCCCTTTGAGACTGTTGAAGGCGGGCGGGACGCCTGCCCTATCGAGGATTTCGAAATTCAAGAGAGTGCGGGGTGGCGCAGGCGTCCCGCCTGCGTCTTGAGTGTTTGTCCATCGCGAGGCCTCCGTTGGTCTGTCGCAGCGGTTTGTCATAAGGAACACCTGTGGCCCGCCGAATCCGCAAGACAGAGGTCCGTCAGAAAAACGGGGCGAATGAGAAGAAGTCGCGCGCTGGCGTAGACACCAACGAGAGAACCGCCAACGCCGGCGTGCTCGATACCAAGTCGATGGAGGGCATGCTGTGGAAAGCGGCGTGCTCGATCCGCGGCGAGAAGGATGCGCCGAAGTTCAAGGACTACATTCTGCCGCTCATCTTCATCAAGCGGCTCTCGGATGTCTTCGACGACGAGGTCGCGCGGCTGAAGGAAACCTACGGCGACGCCACAACCGCACGCGCGGTACTGGAAGCCGATCACAGCTTGGTACGGTTCTATATTCCGCTCGAAGCAACGTGGCCGGTCGTGAGTCGGAGGCAGAAGTTCGCGTGGCCTCAAGGCAAGCAGCCGAAGACGCTGGGCGAGCAGCTCACGTATACGGTGCGAGCCATCGCGAAGGCCAACCCGTCGTTGCAAGGCGTGATCGACATCGTCGACTACAACGAGACGCGCAACGGCGAGCGCGAGATCAGCGACGACGCCCTCTCCCGGCTCATCGAGCTTCTCAGCGATCCGCGCTACCGCCTCGGGCTCAAAGACGTCGAGCCCGACTTCCTCGGGCGTGCGTACGAGTACCTGCTGCGCAAATTCGCCGAGGGCCAAGGGCAGAGCGCCGGTGAGTTCTTCACGCCGAAAGAAGTCGGCTGGTTGATCGCCTATCTCGTGCAACCGCAACAGGGCGAGGAAGTCGACGACCCGTGCTCCGGCTCCGCCGGGTTGCTGATCAAGTGCGAGTTGGCCCTGAAAGAGCGAGAGCGGACGATCGCGCGGCCGCTGAAACTGTACGGCCAGGAGTTGACTGGCGCGTCCTTCGCGATTG
>JBGOUW010000059.1:0-14188 GCA_041477755.1 Binatia bacterium | reverse complement strand
CGCCCCGATTACCTCGGGCTCTCCGCAACCACAATCTCCGTGACCAACGCGGCGCGCATCGCGGACCGCGTGAAGCAGCTTGCGCCGGGGGTGACGACCATCCTCGGCGGCTCGCACGTGAGCGCAATTCCCGAGCGTACCTTGGATGCCTTCCCGAGCATCGACTTCGGCGTCGTCGGCGAGGGCGAGGTGTCGCTGTTCGAGTTGCTCGCGCGCTTGGAGAGCGGCCGGGCGATCGACGACGTGCCGGGGCTCGCGTATCGCCGCGACGGACAGGTGCACAGCAATCTGCGCGCGCCTTACCTCGATGATCTGGACGCGTTGCCGATGCCGGCGTGGGATTTGTTGCCGGACTTTCCGCAGCGCTTCCAGCCGTCGCTGTTCAGCTATCCCCGCACACCGGTTGCCACGCTGATTACCTCGCGCGGCTGTCCGTTCTCCTGTTCGTTCTGCGATCGGTCGACCTCCGGTAAGCGCGGCCGCATGCACGGCGTCGAGTACGTCGTCGGCTTGTGCCGTCACCTGGTCGGGCTCGGTGTGCGCCATGTCATCTTCGTCGACGACCTGTTCACCGTGCGCAAGCAGCGCGTGGTCGAGCTGTGCCAGGCGCTGCTTGATCACCGGCTCGACCTCAGTTGGAGCTGCAACAGCCATCCCAATCTGCTCGACCTCGACACGCTCAAGTTGATGCGGCGCGCCGGCTGCTGGCAGATCGCCTACGGCATCGAATCGGGGTCGCAGCGCGTCCTCGATGTGGTGAAGCGCGAGGTGCGCATTCCTAAAATGCGTGAGACGCTGCGCATGACGCAGGCGGCCGGGATTCGCAGCAAGGGCTATCTGATGATCGGCCACCCGACCGAAGGCCCCGACAGCCTGGCCGAGGATGTCGCATTCCTCAAGCAGGTCGAACTCGATCTCTGCCAGATCACCAAGTTCACGCCGTATCCGGGCACGCCCGCCTATCCGACGATTCGTGAACACGGGACGTTCGACGAAGACTGGGAGCGGATGAACGCGATGAATTTTATGTTCATCCCGCACGGGCTCAGCGAAGACGTGCTCGAAACCTACTTCGATCACCTCTACAGGGTCTTCTACAGCCGACCCGACGTCCTGTGGGGATTGGCGCGCCTGCTGATGCAGGAGCCGCGCTACATCAAGCGCCTCGCGGCGTCGGCGGTGATCTATCTGCGCAGCAAGTTCGCCGCCGGCCGCTATCTGGTCGGCCGGCTCCCGCAGCGTTATCGCGTCGCGCTGGATGCGCCGACGCAACAGTGAGGGATTATGCGCGTGGACCGTCTTGCCTACTGCGGGCTGGGTCTCCTCGGGTTGGTGCTGTCCGGCTGCGCGATGGCGCGCGTCTATCGCGATCATCCAATCGACGAGCAGCAGATCGCGGCGATTCAGCGCGGCGTGACGACGAAGCACGAGATCCTCGATCGCTTCGGCCCTCCGCAAGAGATTGACGCGCGCGAACTGACCGCCGTGGGCGTCTCACTTGAGGCGGTGATCCCTCGTCCGGGCGAAAAGCCGCCGACCGAGCGCATCATCGGGTCGCGCTATTTCCGCTACACCTACGAACGCGGCAACGGCCTGGCGATGGTTCTCATCCTGTTCAACTACTTCGAATACGATCAGAAGAATGACGACCTGCTGATCTTCTTCAACGGCGACGACAAGGTCGAAGACTTTGCGTTTCGCAAGGGCACTGACGAGCTGCCGCGTTTCGGTTTCTGGTCGCGGAAAACGAAGTGACGGCCATGCCGAGGCTGTACGGCATATCCGTAGGGTCCGCTGCGCGGACGGTCTTCAAAGCAGTTCGGCGAGCGGTGGGCGCGGTCGTAGTGGCTGCGCTCCTCGGCGGCTGCACCATTGGCCGCTACTACACTGGCGCACCGCTGCACGGCGAGCCGTCGGCGCTCGTGGAGGGGCAGTCGACCAAGAGCGATGTGCTGCGGATCTTCGGCCCACCGACTGTGATCACGCATCAAACCGACGGTGATGCGTTCGTCTACTCCTACCAACAGGAGAACACCTCCGAGTTCCGCCTGCAGGACCCGATCACCGGGGTCAATTGGTTTACCTACAGCCGAGACCTCAACCAGCGCGACCGCATGGTGGTGATCTTCGATTTCGCCGGCGTGGTGCGTGAGCATGCCGTCGAGCATCACGTCGAAGAGTTGCCAGCGCTGTAGAACGTAAGACGTGAGGCGTGACTCGTGAGGCGTGTTCGTGAAGAATGTATCCGGATTGAGCCTGCCGGATACGAGTCACGACTCACGTTTCACGAGTCACGAAATCCAGTTGAACACAGAGAAGGAGAGATGCGTATGAAGCGAATCACGTTGGCCGCGATGGTTGCCGCGTTGGCTGCGGTGAGCGGATGCCACAAAGGTCCGTCGCCGGAACTGATGAGCCGGTATCAGGGACGCGGTCTGTTCACCTGTTGCAACCTGCACTACGAGACCGATCAGATCAACGATGCCAACTACTCCGTGGGGACGACTCTCCCGTTCGGAACGCCGGTCGCCATCGAGACTGTGAGCAGCGACTCCGTGACGTTCACCGCCGACGGCAAGAAGCTTACGCTGGAGCACCGCTACGGTCGCGACCAAGAGTCGATGCAGCAGTATCTCGACAAGGTGCTGGTCACGGCCGACCCGAAGCCGCGCGTGGCAAGCTTCTCCCACTCGGCGCAAGCCGCGATCAAAGACGGGCGCATCGAACGCGGCATGACGCGCGAGCAGGTCTTACTCTCAGTGGGCTATCCCGCCACGCACAAGACACTGTCGACCGCGGCCTCGGAGTGGACGTACTGGTACAATCGCTGGGTCACGTACAAGGTCGTGTTCGATGATGCGGGCAAAGTCTCCACCGTCGTCGGTCGGCCGGCGCCGACGCACGACCAGCCGATTCAAGAGGATCCGCCTCCGCCGCCCCCAGCGAAGACGTCGAAGCCCCCCATGAAGGGCAAGGGCAAGAAGTAGGCAGGCCGTAGGAGCACACCATTGGACGGTGCCGATCTTGACCGCGGCGCTCGGATTTGCCAGGTAGCGCACGCCGCGCGCACCAGCGCGCTGAATTTGTCGACTCATCATCGGAGGGAAGTCATGAAGAAGCACACGCACATCATCACCTTGGGCGCACTCGCCGTCGGTCTTGTGTTCCTGGCAGGCTGCGGCACCACCAAGATCGCTTACAAACCAAAGGCGACGTCAGCGCCGGCGGCGACTGCCAGCGTTGCGCTCAAAGTCGTTGATGAGCGGCCGGCAGACAAAGGCGGCTCGACCAAAGTCCAAGTCGGCCAGATTCGCGGTAGCTACGGCATCCCGAGCGCGGTGAAGGACAGTAACCCCGATGTTGCTACCGCGGCGGTGTCGGACGCGACAATCGATGCCTTGCGCCAAGCCGGTATCGGTACGCAAGCCGGCGGTGGGAAGACATTGGTCGCCACGGTCAAGCACTTCTGGATGGATGGCATGATGGGCTACAAGGCGACGGTGGCGGTCCAGTACACGTTGCAAGACAGCAGCGGCAAAACGCTGTGGAGCGCCGAGGTCAAGGGCGGTGCCGGCGGCACCAACATGTTCCGTGGCGCGGAGTCCTTCACCCAAGACATGTTCGAGAACGCGCTGAGCGACTTGGCGAACAAGGCCCTCGATCAGTTCAAGTCCGACGCCTTCAAGAAGGCGCTGGGCTAGGTTCGACGCGTCGCTGGCTGCGCCCCAGTTTGCGGGGCGCAGCCGAGAGCGCCGGCTTTTCTTCTGCCACCACCCGTGCTCTAAGCCGGCGCGGATGTCGACCGACATTGGCAGCGACGCGAAGACTGTCGATGCGGCTCCGTTCCAGAAGCGGTTGCCCAACGCCGCGCCCGATTCGCCCGACAACTGGATCCTCTACGATCAGTTCCTCGATATCTGCGAGGGGCATCGGTGGAAGATGGCGGAGGTCCGCAAGGAGATCGAGTCGGTCGACCCCGCGGTGCTCACCGACAACGACCGCAAAGTGATCGACTGCGCCGGCGAGATCGCAGTGGTTGAAGGCAACGCGCCGTCGATCGTGGTCAATCAACTTGCCCTCATGCTCTACGACGCCGAGTTTGCCGCGTGGGCGACCTATCAGGTGGGCGAGGAAGCGAAGCACTTTCACGTCGTGCGTCACTATTGCCGGCACGTGGGGCATCCGATCGCCGCTCAACACGGCGAGGCGTACGTCGTCGCGCAGCAAAAAGGTTTCGATCCGAACGATTTCCAAGATGAGTACGGCGTCGTGTTGATCAATCTGTTCGGCGAGACGCTCAATGTTCACCTCTATCAAGTCCTGGCTGGCGCCGCGGACGAACCGGTGCTGAAGGGCTTGCTTCAACGCATCGCGCGCGACGAGCGGCGCCACCAGCAGTGGTTTGCAGCGTACTTCCGCAAGCGTGCGGCGGCGGACTCGGCGTACATCGAGCATGCCCTCGCATCGTTGCGCCGCCTCATCAAGATCGACGAGCCGCCCGAGCGCGGCGCGCAGCGACATCAGGGCACGGGCGCGGCCAACTACCTGCAAGCGACCGAGAAGGTGCTGCGCTACGGCTATTCGCTGCCGATCATCGCACGCACAGTGCGTGAACAGTGGGAAGTGCTCGAGCGCTGTTTCGGTGATCGGCTCGATATCGACCGGCGGCAGTTCATCGTTCGCCAAACGGCGCGGCCTAGCACAATTGCCGCCGCCGTGCGGTGAGGTCCGTGCGCCGCGGCCGATGCGCCCGATGTTCAATCGGTAGCAGACTGAGACCGGCGCAAATTCTGCGAGTCGATCATGACGAAGTCCTGTGATGTTGTTGTCATCGGCGGCGGGCCAGCCGGGTCTACGGCGGCCGGCTTTCTCGCGCAAGCTGGTTTGCGCGTTCGGTTGTTCGAACGAGAGCGGTTCCCGCGCTACCACATCGGCGAGTCGTTGCTGTCGGCGACGCTGCCGATCCTCGACGCGTTGGGCGTCACCCCCGCGATCGAAGAGGCTGGGTTCATCCGCAAGCCCGGCGGGACGCTGGTGTGGGGAAGTCGCGCCGAGCCGTGGAGTTTTTTCTTTCGCGAAGACCCCGGCGGCCGACCCTACGCGTTCCACGTGCTGCGCTCGCAGTTCGATCACATCCTGCTGAAACACGCCGCCAGCTTGGGCGTCGACGTGCGCGAAGCGCATCGAGTGCAGGAGCTACGCTACGACGAGGGGACGCAGCGCATGCACGTAGTCGCCATCGATGAACGCAATGCAACCGTCGAAGTCGACGCCGCTTGGGTGATCGACGGCAGCGGGCAGCAGGCGGTGCTCGGCCACCGTGATCAGCTGCGTGAGTTCAATCCGTTCTTCAAGAATTTGGCCGTATTCGGCTACTACGAGAACGCCGAGCGGCTCGACGGTCCGGTGGCGGGCAACATTCTCTCTGCGGCATTCAGCGACGGCTGGTTCTGGTTCATTCCGCTGCACGACGGCACGACGAGCATCGGCGCGGTCGTGGATGCGCGGCGCTTCGCCGGCGAAGCGGCCGGAGATACGTTGGCGCTCTACTTGCGTTTGGTCGCCGCGTGCGAGCCGGTGGCGCGGCGTGTTCGCAACGCCACGCTAGTGTCGCCGATCCGGGTGATCCGCGACTACTCGTATTGCAGCCAGCGCTTCTACGGGCCGGGTTATCTCCTGGCGGGCGACGCGGCGTGCTTCATCGATCCGGTGTTCTCCACCGGCGTTCATCTGGCATGTCTGTCGGGATACCTCGCTTCACAGGCCGTCGGCGCCATTCTCACCGGCGCCACCGTGCAGCCGCAGCTTGATCAGTACGACGCTCGCTACCGCGCGGCCTTCGAGCGCTATCTGAACTTTCTCTATTTCTTCTACGATCATCACCGCGATCCCGATTCGTACTTCTGGACCGCGCGGAAGATTCTCAGCTCCGACGATTCGCTCGACACGCGCACGGCATTCGTGCGGCTGATGTCCGGCGGCGGCGATCTACTCAACAACGACGCCGCGCTGCGCAAGGAATTGGAGGCGCGTCACGCGCGGCTGACCAAAGCGGTGCACGAAGGCCGCTTCGCAGCCGCACCCGACGCCGGACTGTTCCGCGTCCGCAGTACCCTGCTGGAGATGGAGCGCGGCAAGAAAGAGTAGGTCGATTGCGGATTGGGGATTGCGGATTTCGGATTGAGGATTCCGAAGCAGCCCGCAATCCGCAATCCCAAATCCCCAATCCTCAATCAAGAGATCGTCGCCCAGGCGTTCTCGTGTGAGCGCAGATAGCGGTTCACTTTCAGATTCGCCACCAAGTAGGCGAGGGTCTCGAGGTAGTTGCCGGCTGGCGGTGGTAAGAGCCGCTTGGCGATCGCCCGCGTGGTGTAGAAGCCCTCGTAGACGTACTTGAAGCCCTCCATCATCTCGTCGCCGGTCATGTTTGCCGGCGTGATCAGCGGGCTGCCGTAGTCGTAGCGACCCCAGTCCTGCTCGACGATGCGGCCCGCCTTCATCATGTCGTCGTAATACTTCGTGCCCGGGTACGGGCATGGGGTGAACAGCTTCAAGAAGGTAATCTTGTTGTCGATCAGGAACTGCAGCGAGCGTTGGAAGGTGTCGACGGTGTCGCCGTCGAGCCCGACCATCAACAGCGCGATCACCTGGATGCCCTTGGCGCGGATCGCCGCAAGGTCGCTGCTGAATCGTTGGGGAAGGTTGAAGCCCTTCTTGACCGACTCGAGGCTGGCTTCGTTGATGCTCTCAAGGCCGATGGACAGGCTGACGCAGCCGCTCCGCGCGGCCAGGTCGAGCAGCTCGGGGTCGCGCGCGATGTTGATGGTCGACTGGCTGGCCCACTTCACCTTCAACGGAATCATCGCGCGAAACAATTCCTTCGCGGCTTCGGGATGCGCGATCGGGTTGTCGTCGAGGAAGAGGATGCGGTTGGCGCCGAGCGACTTGATAGTCTGCAAGTCCTCGATGACCTCGCCGACCGGCCGCGTGCGGAAACTGCGCTGGTAGTAGGTTTGGACCGCACAGTACTCACATGGATGCGGGCAGCCGCGTGAAAACACCACCGGCCAGTGGAAGTACATGCGATACAGCCAACTGGTTTTGAACGCCTCGTACTTGAGCAGCGGCAGATGCGTGTAGTCGACGCGCGGCAGATCGACCAGATCGTGCCAGCGCTCGGCGCGGTAGACCCGGCGATTCAGCCCCTCGGAGAAGTCGGCGAGCAGTTGCGGCCACACGCCCTCTGCCTCGCCGGCCACGACCGCATCGGCGTGCTTGAGCGATTCATCGACGGTCAGCGTGACCCAGGTGCCGCCGAGCACGACCCGCACGCCGCGCGCCCGAAAGTGATCGGCGAGATCGTAGGCGCGCTTGATCTGTGGCCCCATGGCGGTAATGCCGACGAGATCGTACTCGCCCTGCAGATCGACGTCGTAGAACAGCTCGTCGACCATCGACACCTCGTACCCAGGCGGCGTAAGCGCCTTGAGGTACGGCAGCGTCAGCCCGCTGGTCCAGTAGCGTGTGGTCTTATGGAGAGAACCGTCCGGGTTGTAGTGAGTCGGAGAGATCAACAGGATACGCACCGGCGGAATGTGCGCAGTTTTGGCGGATATGTCAACGTGCCGCGCAGTCCGACAGTGGGCGAACCACCTTCGACTTCCCCGCCGCCTATGCTAGCTTGCCGCGCCATGACGGTTCCGACTGATAGCCAGGCTCTCACCGCGCTGCCGGTGACGCGCGCGCGCGTGGTTCTCAACCGCATCATTTTTCGCGGCATGCTGTTCACAATGGGCGTGATCGCGGTGGCGATGTATCGCCTGGTTCGGAACAAGAACGTCACCTGGGCGTTCGCCAAGGCGCAGGCGCGTAACCTCAGCCGGCTGTGCGGCGTGCGCGTGCGGGTGCGCGGCCTCGAACACCTCGGTGCCGGGCCGTACATGTTCACGCCGAATCATACCAGCCATTTCGACATCGCCGCCTTGCTCGGCTACCTGCCCGGCAACAATCGCTTTGCGGCGAAGAAGGAAACGTTCAACGAGCCGATTCTCGGCGCGGTGTTGCGCACGATGGGCATGATCCCTATCGATCGCGAGAATCCACTCGAAGCCATCGAGTTGCTCAATCAACTCACGCTCGATCAGTTCTCCACCATCATCTTTCCCGAAGGTACGCGCAGCCGCGACGGCAATCTGCTGCCGTTCAAGAAGGGGCCGTTCGTCGCCGCGATCCATCTCGGCGTGCCGATCGTCCCGGTCGTCTGCAAAGGCACCACCGACGTCATGCCCAAGGGCAAGTACCTATCGATTCTCCCGGGCGATGTGGAACTCGTGGTGTTGCCGCCGATCGCGACTAGCGGTCTCAGCTACGACGACCGCGACCGCTTGCGCGAGATGGTGCGCGAGCAGATCGCGGCTGAGCTCAAGCGCTGAAGGCGGGTCAGAGACAGCGCAGGTATGCGACGAGATCCTGCTTCTCGTCGGCGTTGAGTTGCGTGCCAAGGACGATGTTGAAGAACTCGACCGTGTCTTCCAAGCTCAGCAAGCGCCCGTCGTGCAAGTAGGGCGGCGAGTCCTTGATACCGCGCAGTGGGAAGGTTTTGATCGGCCCTTCGGGGCGGCCGGCGTAGAAGCGTTCGATGCGCAAGTCGTGCATCGTGTTGTCGGTGAACTGAGTCGCCGCCGGGTGACAACTCGCGCACTGCGCTTTGCCCTGGAAGAGCGCTTCACCGCGTAACTCCTGTGGCGTTGCCTGCGTAGGAATCAGGCGATTCAGCACGTCGAGCTTCGGTGCCGGCGGGAAGTCGATGATGGCGTTGAAGTCGCCCATATGATTGGTCTGCGCCTTCTGCAGGTCACGGCCGCCAATCGCGGCCAGCATCGTCGTATCGCCGTCGAAGTACTCTTCGACCTCGGCGAAGTGGTCCATCGTGCGGATCGAGCGTTTGGACGAGAAGATGAGTTCAGCGTAGTTGCCGCGCATGGTCGGCGTGTCGACGCGCAGCCGAGCGTAGTTCGGCCGCGAGTCGGGTGCGAGTTCCATCGCTCCGTTGGTGTGCCCGTTGACGTGACAGGAGAAACAGGCGACGCCTTGCGACGGCTCGGCCGTGACTCGATGATGGGTGACGTTGAACCACGTCGTTTGAAAGGGCGTGACGAGCAACCGCAAGCCGTCGAGTTGCTCGGGCGTTACCAGCCCGTTGAACATGTCGAAGTAGTTCGCGTAGGTGATCTCCACGCCGCGCGTCACGTCACCGAGCTCGGGATGCGTGGTGAGATAGAGCGCCGGGGGAAACTCGGGCAGGTAGCACTCGGGGATGTCGAACCGGACGTCGAACCGCTCGTGTTCCGGGTGCACGCGCGTCCACGTCGGTGGGAAGACCATGTGGGCGGTTGACTGCAGAGGATGATCGAGCGGCTTCCACGGAAACGCGTCCTGCGTGCGGATCTCGTCCGGCGTCGTGGCGGCATATTGCTCCCAGCTGGTCACACCCTTGGGTAGGCGGCCGGTCGGCCCAACCGCTAGCGGCTTGCCGCGCGACATGGTCGCGGCCTTGTCCGTCTTGCAATCGAGTTGAAAGCGCGACTCGAGCACTGCGTGCGCCGCTTTGTCTACCGCGGGGCGTTGCGCTTCCATCTTCTTCTTCCACTCGACGAAGGGCATGCCAAGATCCGGACTGCCGAACGATGACGACGCACTGCCACCGAACTGCGACAGCCCACCGGCGGGGTTGGTGGTGCCCGGTGGCGCCGCGGGATACGGCTTGAGCGAGCCCCGTTGCTCGTCTTTGCGCCATTCATCGATGTCGTGCGGCTGGTTGTTTCCGGGGCTCTGCAACAAGAAGCCTTGCGGCGGATCGGCGGCGCGCGCGCCCACGCTTGCCATCAACGTGATGACCACCCCTGCTTGCCACGCTCGCTTCATCTGCTCTCCCCGCGAAGGTTGACGACTTGCGACTCGCCCTCACGCAGCATGAGCCGCTGATCGACCGCCACGTCGAGGAGCGTTGTCTCCTCGCCCGACGGCCAACGCACGTGAATCGAGTCGACATGCGTCTGTGGTCCCAAGCCAAAGTGCTGGACCAGCGAGGACCCCGACAAGTACGCCGAGCCCGCGTGCACTTCGCGGATCTGGCGCTGGCCGTCGGTCGTAACGGTAACGCGCGCGCCCACCGCGTCGCGGTTGCTGCGCGTGCCGGTCAGCTTGAGTTCGAGCCAGTGACCAGGACCGCCGATGTTGTGCAGCACCTGCGCGGGTTGGTGGTAGTTGCGCAGGATCACATCGAGTTGCCCGTCGTGGTCATAGTCGACGATGGATACGCCGCGGCCATCTTCGATACGATCGGCCTGATCCACATACCCAACATCGGTAAAGGTACCGTCGCCGTTGTTGCGAAACAGGCAGTTGCGCTCGCGGCCGTTCAGACTGTGTTCGCCGATGTTCACGAGAGTTCCTGAGCTTTGATCGCGGCGCCGACCGACGCCGTCAAACATGTCCATTCAGACATCGTCGAGCAGAGGGCCCGAGATGAATCCATTGGCAGCATAGATGTCGAGCCGGCCGTCGTTGTTGTAGTCAAAGAACTCGGCGCCCCACCCCCATTGTCCGTCGCGCACGCCCGCCTTGTCGCTCACGTCGGTGAACGTGCCGTCGCCGTTGTTGTGCAGCAGCGTGCTGCCGCGGGTGAGTTCGTCGATTGTGGAATCGATGTCGGAGCGCGGCACCCAACTCAGATACCAGGGCACCGGTGGCGGGTACTCCGGATGGAACATGACCCAGCGCGAGTTGGCGTACATGTTCGAAATGAACAAATCGAGATAGCCATCGTTGTCGTAGTCGCCCCAGGTGATGCCCATCGCCGCACCACGGTCGAGCGCCCCGGCGGTCGCGGTCACGTTGGTGAAGGTGCCGTCGCCGTTGTTGCGATAGAGCGACTTGGTGCCGAACTCGTTGCCGACATAGATGTCCGGGTAGCCGTCGTTGTTGTAGTCACCCCAGGCGCCCGCCAAGCCCCAGCCGGATTCGTGAATGCCGGCTGCCGCCGTGACGTCGCTGAAGGTGCCGTTGCCGTTGTTGCGATAGAGCGTGTGCGGCACGCCGTTGTGCGCGTCCCAGCTGGGGGTCGGCGCGGTCTTCTCGTGGTCGCCCATGCGGACGATGTAGACGTCGAGGAACCCGTCCCGATCGTAGTCGGCGACGATCGGCATGCTTGCCCAACGGCTTGGCTGGAGGCCGGCTGTTGCGGTGGCATCGACAAACAGCCCGCAGCCGTCGTTGCGATAGAAGCGCTCGCCACGAATCCCGCAGACCCAGAGGTCCGCGTCGCCGTCGTTGTCGGCATCGAAGAAGACCAATCCGGTCGCCGCGATATCGAAGTCGTCGCCAAAGCCGGCGCTCACGGTCACGTCGGAGAACGTCCCGTTGCCATTGTTGCGGTACATCCTCAGGTGGTTCGTGCTCAACAGCGCGACATCCTCAAAGCCGTCGCAATCGATATCGCCGACGGCGACGCCAGAGCTGGCCGCCATGTCGCCGATCAGCCGAAAGGGCGGCGAGCCGGAGATGTCGTGCGTGTCCTGTATCCCAACGGATTCCGTCGCTAGTTCGAATCGGGGTTGCAAGCTTGTGAGCAGCTCGCGGGACGTCACCGCTTCGCTGGTCAGCACCCAATCGTTGCCCCGCTGCGCGATGGTCACGCGCGCGCGCTGGTCGAGCAGGCGGTACTCACGATTCGGTCCGATGCCGCGCACCAACAGGTGCACATCGGCGGGGTAGCCGCGTGCGTCGCGCTGATCCCAATGGACGCGATGGATACGGACTTCCGCCTTGTCGATGACCTCGAACAGATCGAGGAGATGCTGGTAGCGGTCGCGCATTGGCTCCATCGCTGCGGGCCCCATCCAGCGCACTCGTCGTTCACTGAAACTGTCCGCCACGGAAACGGGCTCGTTCCAGGGTAGGCCGGTGCCGCTGTCGGTGGCGTAGATTTGGAGAATGGCGTCGAGATCTTTGGCTTTGATGTTCTGCGGGAGATGGCGGTGTACGGTCGAATTGATGGGTTCGATCTCTGACTTGCGTGCGGCTTCCCAGTGCCGGCCCGCAAACAATAGGCAGCCCGAGGCCGGCAACAGCAAGAGGAGAATCAGGAACTTCTGGAGATAGGGGAGACAGCTTCGCATACGAGCGCAGCGTCAGATAGCACGTCGTAAACTAGATGCTCAAGTGAAACTCAACACGTCATGACCGAACTCGACGCGGTTGACTGTCCTGGGGCTGGTCCGTGGATCGGTTGCGCACTCGTCGTGGTCGGGGCGTCGGCCGGCCAAAATGGACCGAACTGGAACCATTGCGTCGGGAACTCGCGCACGATCGCTTCGAACTCGCCGACCACTTCGGCCATGACGTGATCGAGCGCGTGACTATCGCGGGCTTCGCGGGCGAGCCGGAAGCGACCGCCGACCCGAATCTCATAGTGACGAGTGCCGAGGCGCGGAATGAAGACGGGGACCACCGGTGCCCCGGCCAGCCGTGCCAGCACGAACGGCCCTGACGGAAACGGCGCCAGCGCGCCAAAGAACGGCACCAACCGCGCGCCGCCTGGACCGAGCATGCGGTCGAGTTGGATGGCGACGATCTCGTTTTGGCGCAGCGCACGGATCATGTTGAGCGACGAGAACACCGAGCTGTCGCTGAACAGCACCCGCACGCCCGCCCGTTCGCGGGCGGCGCGCACGTACTCTTGGGTCGTTGCGTTCACCTCGCGGGCCATGACCACGTTGATTGGCCGCCGATAGTCGCGCAGGGTCTTCGCGGCGATGTCCCAATTGCCAAAATGGCCGGTGACGACGACTGCTCCGTGCCCATCGCGCAGCGCTTCGGCGAGCGGATCGTGCGCCGGCAACTCGAGCCGAATCGGATGCGGGCGCGGGCCGTAGTACTCCATCGTTTCGGTGAAGCAGTGAGCGAATTCGGCGAACATCTTCAGCGCCGTGAGGCCGGCGGATCGCGGATCGGCCTGGTTCAGGATGCGTTGCAGGTTGGCGGTAGCGCCGCGGCGATTACTGCCGATGAGCGTGAAGATGATCGCGGCGATCGCGGGTGGCGAATAGTGCTTCCACCATTCGGGGCCATAGACGCATCCGAGATAGGCAAACTTCCGCCACCACAGACCATCGAAACGAAGTGCTTGCACCAGGCGCGCGAGTGGAGGTGAGGCGACACTCATCACGGTTCAGCTAACATAGAGCGCGGTAGAGGGGAATGCCGCGAATATCGGGAAGTGCCGGCGGAAATGCGAGATGGATGCAAAGACGGATGCGTTGACATGCTCGTCGCTGCGGCACAGGGTGCCTCCAATGCCAGACGTAGCGGTGCTGATTCCGGCGCTCAATTGCGAGCGTACGATTGCTGACGTAGTAACCGGCGCTCGCCGATTCATTGCTACCGTGCTGGTCGTCGACGACGGTTCGCAGGACGCGACCGGCAAACGCGCCGCCGGCGCCGGCGCTGAGGTCGTGACCCATCCGCGCAATCGAGGCAAAGGCGCCGCGCTGCAGACCGGCCTGCAAGTGCTTGCCCGCCGCGGTTTCGAACGCGTGCTCACCATGGATGCGGATGGACAACACCTCAGCGCCGAGATCCCCGTGTTGCTGCGCGCCTCAGACGCCGCGCCCGAGGCCCTCGTCATTGGTGCGCGCCAATTCGAAACGGTGGCGATCGCGCCGATGAAGTTGTTTGGCAACCGGTTCGCCAACCGCTGGGTCGAGATCGCGTGCGGTCAAGCGCTGCCGGATACGCAATCGGGGTTCCGCATCTATCCGTTGCGCCGGACGCTGGCGCTCGGCGCACGCGCCGACCATTTTGCCTTCGAGACCGAAGTGCTCATTCGGGCAGCGCGCGCCGGCCTCGCGATCCGTTCGGCGCCGGTCGACGTGTATTACCCGCCAGTGGATGAGCGAGTGAGTCACTTCCGCCCGCTCCTCGATACGGTGCGCATCATCTTCGTGGTATTGGGGTTGATTTTTCGGATACGGTGACGCGTGAAAGGAGTTGGATCATGAAGCATGGCGCAACACTCATGCGCGTGCGCGTGTTGGTGCGCCTACGCTGCGGATGCGGTTGCCCGGTCGCCGAGTTCGCTGGCGATCACCTCGCGGACTTCTTGCATGAGCTGAGTGACGTCTTTGTG
>JBGOUW010000110.1:0-11442 GCA_041477755.1 Binatia bacterium | reverse complement strand
GACCGATCCCGACCTGCCACGGCTCGCGCCGTTCTATCAGTGCTACCGCGCCTATGTGCGCGGCAAAGTCGACAGTCTGAAGAGCGTCGAGGCGGAAGTAAGTGAAGCCGACCGCGCTGCGGCTGGCGCGAGCGCGCAGCAGCACTTCAGTTTGGCGTACCGCTACACGTGGGTCGAGCATGCGTGCGTAGTCGCCATCTGCGGACTGAGTGGTTCGGGTAAATCGACAATCGCGGCGGCGCTGCGCGCGCGCACCGGCTTTGTCCACGTCAACTCGGATGTCGTTCGTAAAGAGCTCGCCGGCATCGCCGCAACCGGGCGGCGCTCGGCGGCGTACGACGAAGGCATCTACGCGGCCGAGCATAGCGCGGCGACCTATCGCGCAATGATCGAGCGCGCCCGTGCTGCGCTGGCGGCAGGGCAGGGCGTCATCATCGACGCCACCTTCCAGCGCCGTCGCGACCGCGACGGACTGCGAGCGCTGGCGGCGGATCTCCTCGTGCCCGTGCACTTCGTCGAGTGCCAGTGCAGCGAGGAAGAAACGCGCCGCCGCCTCGATGCGCGTGGCGTCAACACGCCATCGGATGCCGACTGGAACGTGTACGTTGAGCAACGCCGGCGGTTCGAAGCCTTTGCTGCCGAAGAGGGCCGCATCACAGTGGATGCCAGCACTGCCTTGCCGGACATCCTTGGCGTGATCGAGAGCAAGCTGCGGGCAGCGGCGGGTTCAGCGTAGCGACACTGAGGCGCCAGCGGCGAGATTCAGGAGGAGGCTCCCATGTTGCACGGATCGATCAATCACGTCTCGATCACGGTTCGCGATTTGACGACCGCGATGGGATTCTTCCGTCCGCTGCTCGAGTTCCTCGGCTTCACTGTCGGCGAGATTGAGTACTACAAACCGGCCGACGCGCGGCTGACCGTGAACATCAACGAGAAGAACGGCGTCGCTTTCAACATCTGGCAAGCCAAGCCTGGCCTCGCCGATCATCCGTTCAAAGTGTACGAGGTCGGCCTCCACCATGTCGCCTTCAACGTTGCCACGCACGACCAGGTGGATGAAGTGGCCCAGCTAGTTCCGCACATCGGCGGTCAGATCGTCGACGGCCCCGGCGAGTGGCCCTTCGGCCCGGGCGGGTACTACGCGGTCTACTTCCTCGGTGCTGACCGGCTCAAGTTCGAGGTCGTCCACATGCCGCTAGCCGAGCGCAGAGCGGGGAACGCGGAGATCTGTAGCCGCCGGGAGCCGTCCGAAGGACGGCGGGAGCGGAAGCAGTTGGGAACTTCTGGACACTGATAGCGCGGGACTGCTTGATCTACGGGGCCGCAGATCGCCCCCCGGCGGTCGTCCTTGCAGCTCACGCCTTCAGGATATCCGCTGCGGCGTTGAGGGCAGTGACCGCTGCCGGCACGCCGGCGTAGCACGCGGTCTGCATCAACACTTCGATCAACTCTTCGCGCGTGATGCCGAGGTTGAGCGCGCCCATCAGGTGGCCCTTGAGCTCGTCGATCTTGCCGAGTGCGGCGAGCTGGGCGACGGTGCACAGGCTGCGGCTGCGCAGATCGAGATTCGGTCGCGACCAGAACATGCCGAACACGAACTGCGCGACTAGTCCGAAGAACTCCGGCGCCAGCTTGTGCCCCGGCAACTCCTGCCCGCCGGCGCGCGCGCCCCACAGCTTGCTCGCCACTTCGCGCCCACGCGCGAGATAATCCGGTTGCTCCGCCATAGGTTCTCTCCTCTCTTGACGATTGATACAGCGCTCGGCGTATAGGCCGCGACCGCGTCGTCGTGCAAGGGCGCGGCTGATCCGGCGGGCTGCTGAAATTCGCCCGGTGCTCTTCGGTGCGCTCGTGTCTTGTCTCGACACGCTCGCGGGAACCTCCTCGATATGCAGCCCTTCGATACGAAGCCTTCGGCTTCTACTCTGGACTGCTACTCGGGGAAACGGTTCTTTCTCGCACCATTTCAATACCCGTTTGCCCGAGTAGTGAGCGGAGCGAGCGTATCGAGAACCCTGTGCAAAGCACATTCTACGAGATGGGTGGGGTGAGGTGACGAGATACGCAGCGCACGTCCGAGACACCACTCTAGTCATCGGGTGAGCAAATCGTGTAGGAGGTCACGTGCTCGAAGACGAGTGGTGGATGATGGGTGGATACGGACTGCAGTTTGCGACGGCTACAGCGCTGGCATTGTTGGCCACGCCGGCGGTGCGCGCAGCCGCTGCACACCTCGGTGCGATCGACGTGCCCGGTGACCGCCGCGTGCATCGCAATCGTGTCCCACGCCTCGGCGGGCTGGCGGTGGTGGCGGCGATGCTGGCCGCGCTGGCGATCGGCGTCGCTGTCGGTGGCGTCAAGCCGCTCGGCGAGCTACCGCAGTTGCTGTGGCTGTTGGCGGGCACGCTCAGCGTGGTCACCATCGGTGCCATCGATGACGTCCGCAGTCTCGGTCCCTGGCCGAAGCTGGCCGTGGAAGTCGTCGCCGGAGTGATGGCCCTCGCCGGCGGCTATGGATTCAGTGCGGTGACCAATCCGTTCACCGGCGGCTACATCGCGCTGGGAGTGTTCGGTGCACCGATCACGCTGCTGTGGATTGTCGGCATCACCAACGCGGTTAATCTCATCGATGGGCTCGACGGACTCGCGGCGGGCGTTGGGGTGATCGCTGCCGTGACGTTGATTGTGGTCGCGCAAATGCAGGAACGACCGGAGGCCGGACTGCTCGCGGCCACGTTGGCCGGCGCGTTGGTCGGTTTCCTGGTTTACAACTTTCATCCCGCGTCGATCTTTCTCGGCGACTCCGGGGCGTTGCTCGTTGGCTTTCTCCTCTCGGTGCTGTCGATCCAAGCGCAGGGCAAGGGCAGCACGATTGTAGTCGTGTTGGCACCGCTGCTGGTTCTCGGTCTTCCGATCATTGAAACCGGGCTGTCGATGCTGCGGCGCTTCTCCGCTGCGGGAGCGTCGGGCATCTTCCGGGCCGATCAGGAGCACATTCATCACCGCCTGCTTCGCCGCGGGCTGAGCCAGCGCCGCGCCGTGCTGTTGCTCTATGCGGTGTCGGTGCTCTTGAGCGCCCTGGCCTATCTCGCCATCGTGATCGGCGGTCGGGGCAATGCGCTGCTGGTGGCCGGGGTGGTCGTGGCCATCTACGCCGCGGTGCGCAAGTTGGGGTACGGAGTGCGCTCGTGAGTCGCGGCGAGCGGATCACGAGCGGCGCGTTGGCGTTGGCCGCGGTTGCGCTGGTGGCGTGGGTGCGGCTGCTACCGCTCGCGCTGCAGGCGGCTCCAGAGAACGTCAAAGCGCAGCTGCGCTACCACGCCGATGACGGCCGCGACTACACCTGCCTGGGTGACTACGACAGCTACGCGTGGCTTTCCGACGCCCGTAGCTATCTGCGTACCGGCGCTACCTGCGAGCCTGGGACAGACGGCCACTGTCACGACTCATACTCCAACGCGCCGGTCGGGCGGCGGACGATGTACAGTCACTCGGCGCACATCGCTGCGATCGTGGCAGTGCAACGTGTCCTGGCCTGGTTTGATCCTGGCTTCCCGCTGCCGGCGAGTTCGTTTCTCGTCCAGACGATAGTGGGTGCCCTGGGTGTGCTGCCCGCGTTCTGTCTGGGCAGACGGCTCGCCGGCAATCTCGCCGGAGTGGCGGCCGCGGTGATCATCGGCACCAACCCCGTGTTTCTCGAACGCAGCCTTGGCGGCGACAACGACGTGTGGAATGTCATTCTGCCATTGTGGATGTTTGCCGCGGCCGGCGCCGCTTTGGCTGCCGCCGGCTGGCGACAGGCGATGTATGTGTTGGCCGCGGCGCTCGCTGCTGGGTTGCACCTCGCCACTTGGCGCGGATGGTTTTTCACCTACATGGTGCTGCTGGCGGGGTTGGCGGCTTACGTCCTTCTGTTGGCCGCGCAGGCGCTGCTCTATCCCCGGGCGGCGGCGTCGCCCGCGCCGCGGCTCCGCACCGCGTTGATCGTGTCCGGCATTCTCTATTCCGCGACAGGAGTGGCGGCCTGGATGAACGGATCCCTGAAGGGGTACCTACGCACTCCCACGGTCGTAGCGGAGTTCATATTCCAAAGGGCCCCCGAGGCATCGGCTCGAGGAGCGCCGACTCAGTACTGGCCGGATGTCTTTGTGACCGTCGGCGAACTTCGTGGGACAGACTTGAGCAGCGTCGCCGACGGGCTCGGCGGCCGCGCGTGCTTTGCCCTCGGTTGTCTCGGCCTCTTGTTGCTGGCGCTACCGCACTCCGACTGGAAGCGCTGGCAACTCGCCATATTCATCGGTGGGAGTTGCCTCTATGGCTATCTCGCCTTGATGTCCGACGTTGGCCGACTCGCGTTGATCGCGATGCTGGCGGTGCCGCTGGCGCTGGCGCTCGGTCTGCACGTCGTAACCGCCGACGACGCCAGCGACCGCGGTGCCGGTGTGATCGTCATCGCGTGGTTTCTGAGCGCGCTTTTTCAAGCCCACAGCGGCCTGCGCTTCGTGATGTTGCTGGTGCCGCCGTTCGGCATCGCGTTCGGCGTGCTGCTCGGCCGCTTGCACCAGTGGCTCAGTGGCGCGGCAACGCGTCTGGTCCCTGCCTCCGCACGAGTTGTGGGCGGCGTTGCCTTCATCGTGCTCGCCGGGACATTGGTGCTACCCGTGCAGCGCGGCTATGCCGAGGCGAGCAACTACTTGCCTCGCATCAACGCCGCGTGGTGGGAGGCCCTGCGGAAGATCCGCGACGAAACGCCGCCGTCCGCGATCGTCACCACGTGGTGGGACTATGGGTACTGGGTGAAGTTCGTCGCCGAGCGGCGGGGCAGCGCCGACGGCGGATCGCTGATGACGCATATTCCGCACTGGATAGCGCGAGTGTTCTTGGCATCGACCGAACGCGAAGCTGTGGGCCTATTGCGAATGCTGGACTGCGGCTCGGATGCGACGCCGGATGCTGAGGGAGACGACGGCGCGTACGGCCGCTTGCTGGCCGCCGGCGTCGATGAGGTGACCGCGCACGGTGTCATCCTTCAGCTCGCGAACATGGATCGCTCTTCTGCGCAACAATATCTTGCCCGGCGCGGCATTGATGCCGCTGCCAGCGAGTCTGTTCTAGCAGCCTCGCACTGTCTGCCGCCACCGGCGTATCTCGTGCTCAGCTCCGAACTGATCGATCAGCCTGCGTGGCGACATCTGGGAAGCTGGGACGTCGAGCGTGCATACATTGCCACGCACGCGCGCGGCCTCCCGCTTCCAGTGGCGGTTGCGGATTTGGTGCAGCGATTCGGTCACTCTCGAGCGGATGCCACGCGACTCTATTTGCAAGCGACCGCGTTGCAGTCCGAGGCCGCGGTGCGCAACTTCATCGGCCCGGCGACCGGCTACGTCGACTCGAACTGGAAGCCGTGCCGGGCGTCGAGCGATGCCGGCGAAGTGATCTGTCCGATCGATGTGCCGCTCGATCGCGGTACTATCGTGCTCGACGAGTTTCGCTATCACATCGACGCGCCGGCGAACGGCCGACTGCTCCTGCATCGGGCGGACAGCAGCAGCGCGTCACGTCGTATCGACGGGGTTCCCGCCAGCATTGTGATGGCGGGCGCCGATCGCCTCGACGAGGTGTCGCCGGCAGGCGCCACGGATGCCCGACTCGGCGTCCTGCTCGATCTCGTCAATCAGCGTGTGCTCATTGGTCCGCCGTACTTGCTGCGTTCGACGTTCACCCACCTGGTCTACCTCGACGGCCGCTACGCGCAGTTCCTTGAGAAGTTCGACGAGCGGGTCGGGTACAAGGGCGAGCGCGTCGTGACCTGGAAGATCAACTGGCCGGTGGACCCGCAGAGCTGAGGTTCAGCAGCGCTTCGCAGTCGGCGACCAGGCGCGCCGCGGCGTCCGCGTGGGCGAGGCTGCCGACGCGCGCCGCCGCCGCCGCCCACGCGTCAGCGTTCTGCAACAGTACGACGATGTGTTCCGCCAGCGCATCGGTCTGCCATGCCGCCTCGGCGACGCAGCGGAGCCCGGCCGCACGCGCGAAGGCTTCGGCGTTGCGCGTCTGGTGATCGGCTGCTGCACTCGCCAGCGGTACCAGCAGCGCCGGCAATGCCGCGGCCGCCAACTCCGCGAGCGTCCCGGCCCCCGCACAGGTTACCGCGAAGTCCGCCCACGCATAGGCGGCACCGATGTCGTCGATGAACGGCACGACCGTCGCCGTCGCTCGAGTCGCCGCGTACGACGCTTGCACCGGCTCGATTGGCCAATCACCGGCCTGATGTAGCACCTCGATGGCCACTGCGCGCTGCGCGATGCGCGCCACCAGTTCGGGCACCCGCTCGTTCAAGAATCGCGAACCGCCGGAGCCACCGGTTACGAGCAATCGCCGCGGGCGACTGGCGCGGTACGTGTCGCGCGATCGCTGCGCGTTCGCGAACCCCGCGCGCAACGGCATTCCGGTCACGACAGTACGGCGCAGCGGAAATGCGCGACTCGCTTCTGCGAACGCGAGGTATACGCGGTCGACGAGATGCCCGACCAGTCGATTGGTCAGCCCAGGTACGACGTTAGCCTCGTGAATCGCGGTGCGCAGGCCCAGCATGCGGGCAGCGAGAATGGTACCGGCCGATACGTAGCCTCCAAACCCGATGACCAGCTCGGTCCGCTGGGTCTGTAAGAGACGGCGTGCGGCACGGGTACCGACCAGGAGATCGCGGGCTGCGCGCAATACGCCCCGCAGCCCAACGCCGTACAGCGGCGAACCTGGTACTACTTCGAGTCGATAGCCGTGGGCGGGTACCAGCCGCGTCTCCCAACCATCGGCGGTGCCGATGAAAAGCAGGTCGACATCGGTTCGTGCTTGGCGATACGCGTCGGCAAGCGCCAGCGCCGGGTAGACGTGCCCGGCCGTGCCCCCGGCGACGATGGCGACGCGTCGCCTCACTAGCTCGCCTGCTTCAGAATCGGTATGAGCCACGTACGTCGCGCTCATGTCGTCCACCACTCATCCTCGCGTTGCCGTAGTTGTGCTCGGCGACCTCGATCGCAGCCCGCGCATGCAGTACCACGCCGATGCGTTGGCAACCAGTTCGGCTGAGGTCGATGTGATCGCGTACGCGAGCGAGGGCAGCGACCGCGCGATCCCGCATGTGCGGCTACACCGCCTGCGAGACCTGCCAGGCGCCAGGTCAACGCATCTATCTCGCCCGCTGTTTCTCCTGTACGCGTTGCTCCGTGCCATCCACCAAAGCGGCCAGTTGTTCTATCGACTACTCGTGTTGCCAAAACTGGACGTCATCCTGGTGCAGAATCCGCCGGCGATGCCGACGCTGCTCGTCGCCCTGTTGGCGGCGCGGTTGTACTCGGCGAAGTTGATCATCGACTGGCACAACTTCGGATACACGATGCTCGGGCAGCGGATTGGCCACAACCATCCCGTGGTTCGGCTGTCGCGCGGCTACGAGTTCGCTATCGGCCGGCGCGCCGATGCGCACCTGTGTGTTTCGCGCGCGATGCAAACCGAGCTGCGCGAGCGGGGTGTCGCGGCGACCGTGCTCTACGACTGCCCCGCTGAGCGGTTTACGCCGACGCCGGTCGAAGCGCAGCGCGACCTCTTTCATCGCTTGCGTGTCGCCGGCATCATCGATGTCCCATTCGCCGCGCAGCACCGCCCGGCCATTGTCGTCAGCGCGACGAGTTGGACCGCCGACGAGGACTTCGATCTGCTGCTCGACGCGCTGCGCCGTTGCGATGAACGGCTGTGCACGACCACCGCACGACTGATGGTCTTGATTACCGGCGAGGGCCCATTGCGCGCGCGCTTCGACGCGGCCATTGCGCGGCTGACGTTGCGAGCAATTCAGATCCGTACGTTATGGCTCTCACCCGACGACTACGCTCGGCTGTTGGGATCGGCAGACCTGGGCGTGTCGCTGCACCGTTCGTCGTCGGGCGTCGATTTGCCGATGAAGATCGCCGACATGTTCGGCGCCGGATTGCCGGTGTGCGCGTTCGACTACGGCCCGTGCGTGACGGAGCAAGTCCAGGATGGTGAGACCGGCTTGCTGTTCTCGAGCAGTGCGCAGTTGGCGCAGCAGCTCTTCGAGCTGTTCAGTGAGCATCCGCGCCAAGCGCCACGGCTTGATCGCTTGCGACAGAATGTGCGGGCGATACCGCCGCGGCGCTGGATCGATGCTTGGACAGTTGCGGCGAAGCCGCTGTTCTTCGATGCCGAATAGCGCCTGGATTATCAGCGTGGCTATGGCCCGGATGTCGGCGTTTGCGGATGCACAGGCGGGCTTGATAGCAGACTGGGAGGGTGTGAAGCGCACGGCATGGCGAGCACAGTTGTAGTGACCGAACAACGCAGCGAGGAGTTCCGGGGCCGTTAGCATGTTCAACACGTTGCGCAAGTGCTTGCTATTCTTGCCACCGGCACAGCGCTGGCGTTGGGGCGGCATGGTGCCACTGGTCGTATCGGCCGCGGCGCTGGAAGCCCTCGGCGCCGCCGCGGTGTTTCTCCTGATCAAGCTGATCGGCGATCCGCTCCACCCGCCGTCGTTCCCGTTCGCGGGATTGATCTACCGGATTCTTCCAGTCGGCGACCCGCGCGCGATCGTCTTGTGGGCTACGGTCCTGGTAGCGCTGTTCTATGTGGTGAAGAACGCATTCCTGGCACTCGTCGTCGCCATCGAGAGCCGAGTCGTCACCGATTCGGTCACGCAACTGGCGAGTGACATGCTGCGCGGGTATTTGTCGCTACCGTTGGCGTTTCACTTCCAACGCAACTCCGCCGAATTGATTCGCCATACGGCAGACGGCACCGACGTGGTTTTTCGCCAGGTGATGGCGGCAGCGGTGGCAATCGTCACGGAGATGTTGATCACGCTGGCGATCGTCTCGGTACTGATGACTACTGCGCCGGTGTCGACGCTGATCGCCATCGTCATGCTGTTCTCGCTGTTGGCCGGATTGTTGCGCCTCACGCGACGGGTGCTGACGCGCTGGAGTAGGCGGGAGCACGATCTCAAGCGCGAGACGTTGCAAACCCTGCAACAGACGTTCGGGGCGCTGAAGGAAGTGAAGCTACGCGGCGGCGACGCGTTCTTTCACGGCCTGTACTCCGCCCAGCATCGCACGCTCAGCCGTCTCCGCCACCGCTACATCACACTCAACGACTCGTTGCGGTTGCTGATTGAGACCGTGTTCGTCTGCGGCATGCTGTTGCTGATCACGCTGGTGAACTCGCGCAGCGTGGCGGGGCCTGACATCGTGCCGCTGCTGGGGCTATACGCGTATGCCGGCTTCCGCGTCATTCCTTCCGTCAATCGCGTGCTGATGCACCTCAACACGATTCGCTGGGGCTCGGTGGCGGTGGAGAAGCTGTATGACGACTTCGTCACGTTTCGCCGCGTCGTGGCCGCAACCGCGAACAGTGACGGGGTCGCTGACCTCTCGTTCACCGATCGCATCGAGTTGGCCGGCGTCTCGTACACCTATGCCGGGGCTCCGACCCCCGCGGCGCAGGCGATCGACCTGGTGATCCGCCGCGGCGAATCGATCGGGATTGTCGGCCCGACCGGCGCCGGCAAGAGTACGTTGGTTGACATGATCCTCGGCTTCCTGCAGCCGGCGACCGGGCATGTCACCGTGGATGGGTGCGATATCTTTGCGCGCGATGCGCACCTGCGCGGGTGGCAGCAGCGCATCGGCTACGTGCCGCAAGCCACCTACCTCATCGACGATACGCTGCGTCGCAACATCGCCTTTGCCTTGCCGGAGCGAGGCATCGACGATGCCAAACTCTCCGCCGCGGTTCGTCTGGCGCAGTTGGAGGAGTTCGTCGCCGGCCTTCCCCATGGCCTCGAGACCGTTGTGGGCGAGCGTGGCGTACGTCTCTCCGGCGGCGAGCGCCAGCGCGTGGCGATTGCGCGCGCGCTCTACCACCAACCCGAGCTGCTGGTGTTCGACGAGGCGACCTCGGCCCTCGATCTGCAAACCGAACGCGAGCTGACGCGTGCGATCGACGAGCTGCACGGTAAGAAGACGCTGATCATCATCGCCCATCGCCTGAGCACGGTGCACAATTGCGATCGGCTGGTGTTCCTGCGCAATGGCCGCATCGCGGGGATTGGATCGTTCGACGAACTGCTTGCCGGCAACGCCGAGTTCCAGAATATGGTGCGGACCGGAAGTGAAGCGGTGGCGCCCTGAAGGGCAGTGGTGGCCTCTCCCAAGGTGACTGTTGATAAACGCTCCGAAGACGCAGGCGGGCCGCCTGCGCTACCCGGATTCGGTTGAATTTCGAAAAATGCTCGGGTAGGGCGGGCGTCCCGCCCGCCTTCACTTTTCGACAGTCTCAGGAAGGAGAGGGAACCCACGTTGCGGCGCGCTTCATCCTTGTGTGGGGTGCGGACATCTTCGAGACACGACGCTAGAATTGTCGCACGAGTTCCCGCACTCGGGCGATGAACCGCTCGACCGAAAACATCTCGGCACGCGTTGACAGGTGCGTACGAAGCGCCTGTTGCCGGCTTGGGTCGTCGAGCGTGGTGACGATCTTGGTCACCGCGTCGTCGACGCTGTCGTAGAGCAGGCGCGGATCGTGGTCGACGATCTCCACCTGCCCGCCGCCACCCGGGATGAACACGACACAACCCGCGCGCACCATCTCTCCGATGGCCATCCCGAAGTGCTCCTCTTGCATGCCGTGGATGCCGTAACGATGTTCGGCCAACCGCTGGTTCAACTCGGCGCGCGACAGATTCTCATCGAGGAACAGCCAGGCCGCGTTGTCGCGCACGCGGCGTCGGATGTGATCCAAATAGCGAGGCTCGGTGGCGGCCCCGATGAGGTGCAAGTGTACGTCGTGTCCGGCCCGGCGAACCGCGGCGACGATGTCGATCACGCGGTCCAATTCCTTGCTGGGCGACAGGCGCCCGACGCATACGAACCCGTTCTCACGCTCGGACCACGGTAGCCACGCGTCACCGCCGACCACCGGCGGATACAGCGTGGTGCTCGCGATGCCGTGACGTTCGTACACCTTCGACCCGGTCCAGTCTGAGTTGACCAAGGTGAGGTTGCGTTTCATGCGTTCGGAGGAGAAATCGGCAATCCGCAGGCAGCGGTCATAGTACCATCGCAGCAAGGCGGTCGAGCGTTGGTACCAGTGCAATGGGCCCTCGGGTTCTGCCAAGAAGACCCACGGAAAGTGGACGTACTGAAGGCCGGGTGCACCGAGATCGGCCTCGTTGTGAGTGGAGATGACCAGGTCGTACGAATGGCTGATCTGTTTACACCGCCGGAACAACAGACAGATGCGAAGCAAGTCGAGGCGGAAGGGAATACGATCAATCACAAGGCGCCACCATAAGGGCGGGCGCAGCACCGCGAAGTCGCCGTGGCCGAGCGCCGTGCCGTAGTAGCGATTGATCGGCTCGGGGTCGAT
>JBGOUW010000354.1:0-5407 GCA_041477755.1 Binatia bacterium | reverse complement strand
TCAGCACCGCGGCGAATTCCAAGACGTGGAGGTTCCCCATCCCCTGCAGATCGACCAGCAAGCCCATACGTACGAAGAATAGCGGCACCAAGAACGTCACCAGCGGACTGAGGGTCTCGTGCAACGTCGTGCCGCCGTGCGCGCGGAAGGCCTCGGCGTGATCGTCGATGATCAAGCCGGCGGCAAAGGCGCCGACGATCGGCGCCAACCCCACCTGATGCGCGAGATAGGCGAGCACGAAGCACATCAGGAGCGACGTGGTCAGCAGCATCCCACGCACCCTGAAGCGCGCCGCCAGTCGCAGCAGCGCTGGCGACGCGACATACCCGATTGCTATCGAGCCGGCGACGAAACCGAACGCCTTGGCCACGATCAGCGCCACCATCCCTACCGACACGCCCGCGCCGCCGCCGGCCGCGGCGGTGATGAGTCCGGTGACCGTGGCCAGCACGACCAAAGCCAGCACGTCGTCAATGACCGCCGCGCCGAGCACGATCCGCGCTTCTCGCGTCTGGCTGCGTCCGATATCTTGCAGCACGCGCGCGGTGATGCCGACGCTGGTGGCGGACAGCGTGGCGCCGACGAACAAGTGGAAGTAGAACGAAGCGCCGGGCCGAAACCACTCACTCACTCCCAGCCCGAGAATCATCGGCACCACCACGCCGAGCACCGCCACAAGCAGCGACGACAGTCCGACCGACAACATCTCCTTCAGATTGGATTCGAGCCCGACTTCGAACAGCAGCAAGATGACGCCGAGCTCGGCCAGCAGCTCGATGGAGAAGTCGTCCTTCAGATGATCGAGTCGCTCGAATCCGATCAGGCTCAGATTGCCGAGCACGACCCCGAACAGCAGCTCGCCGAGCACGGCCGGCTGGCCGAAGCGCTCGAACAGGTCGCCACCGAGCTTCGCCACCAGCAGCAATACCACCAGCGCGATCAGCACCGGCGCGATCACACTGTCGTGGCCGGCGTCGACCGCATCGCTGGCAACCGCGACGGCAGGAAGCGCCGCCACAATCACCACGCCGACCAGCAGGCGCGTCATGAATGAGAAGGATGCCCGTTTTCGGAGCGCGACGGCGCAGAGGAACCGCGATGCGGCGCGGCTATTCACGTCGTAACTCCCGCACGCCGCTGCCTTCACCCACCAGCACGCAATCGGCCATATCAAGGAATAGCCCGGTTCCCACGACGCCGGGGATGGCGCGAATATCGCGTTCGAGCCGGTGCGGATCAGCAAGCGGTTCGATGGCGCAGTCCAGAATGTGATTGCCACTGTCGCTGACGAACGGCTGGCCGAGGTTGAGTCGCACTTGCGGGCGACAGCCGAGCTTGGCCAGTTGGCGCGCGCAGAACGGCGCCGCGAAGGGGATCACTTCGACCGGCAGCTTACCGCGCCTGCCGAGCACCGGCACCAACTTCTCGGCGCCGACCAGAATGATCTCCAAGCGCGAGGCCGCCGCGACGATCTTCTCTGGGACCAGCGCACCGCCGTAGCCCTTGATCAGATTGAGCTGCGGATCGACTTCGTCGGCTCCGTCGATGGTGACGTCGATCACCTCGATGTCGCCCAGGCCGACGAGCGCAATGCCATACCGCTGCGCCACCTCCGCCGTCACCTTCGACGTCGGTACGCCGGTCACTCGCAAGAGCCCTTGCTGTACCCGTTCGCCGAGCGCTTCGACGAACGTCGTCGCCGCTCGACCGGTGCCCAGCCCCACCACCATACCGTCCGCAACGAACTCCAAGGCGCGCCGCGCCACCGTGGCGAGAACGGGATCGCTATTCATGGTCTCTCCATTCCACATTCCCCCATTCCGCAATCCGCAATCAGATGACGCCGTCGGCCTGTAGTGCGGCGATCTCGCCGTCGCTCAATCCAAGCAAGTCGGCGTAGACTTCGTGGTTGTGCGCGCCCAACTTGGGCGCGCCGCGCTCGATGCGTCCGGGCGTTTCCGACAGGCGCGGATACACGGCCTGCATGCGCACCGGGCCGATGGTTGGATCGTCGACCGTCACGATGTCCTCCCGCGCCGCGTAGTGCGGGTCGGCAGCGATATCGGCAATCGAGTACGCGCGCGTCACCGGCACCTGCGCGGGAATCAGGATCGCTTCGATCTCCGCGGCGGTGTGCCGTTTCACCCACTCGCCGACGATGCCGTTGATCTCGTCGGCATGCGCAACCCGCGCACTGAGCGAACTGAAGCGCGCATCGGTCAGCAGATCCTCTCGTCCCAGCGCGCGCGCGAGACGCGGGAACAGGCCGTCGCCGGCCGCGACGACGCAGACGAACTCGCCGTCCTTGGTCTCCCAGTTGTCGAGTGGCGCCGAGTTGCGCAGGCGATTGCCTTCGCGTTCGCGCACGACGCCGAGGCGATCGTAGCTGGCCACTGTATGCTCGAGGATGCGAAAAATTGATTCGTACAGCGCCACGTCGATCGACTGGCCGCCGCCCCGGTGCACATCGCGATGATAGAGCGCCATCATGATCGCAAAGGCGTTGAACACGCCGGTCAGGTAATCCGAAATGATGACGCCCGGTCGCACCGGCGGACGGTCGCGATAGCCGGTGAGGTAGAGCAAGCCGCCGAAGCCGATGCCGTTGCGATCGAGTCCCGGCCGATCGCGATACGGTCCGGTCTGCCCGTACACCGATGCGCGCGCGAGAATGAGGTTGGGATTGATCGCGCGCAGCGTGTCAAAGCCGAGGCTCCAACCTTCGAGCGTGCCGGGCTGGAAATTCTCCACCGCGACATCCGACACGGCGATCAATTGTTTCAGCAGCGCTTGCCCGCGCGGCTTGCGCAGATCGAGCGTGATCGATTTCTTGTTACGCCCTTCGACCGCCCACCACAGCGAGTAGTCGCCGACGAACGGGCCGATGCTGCGCATGAAGTCGCCAGTGCCGGGGAGTTCGACCTTGATCACCTCGGCGCCGAAGTCGCCGAGCAGCGTAGCCGCAAACGGCGCGGCAATGCGCGTACCGAGATCCAGAATCCGGAGGCCGGCGAGTGGCAGGGGCGACACGCCCGTTCTCTACTAAACCTGGTGCGGGGTGCAAAGGCTCAGGAGTGAGTGGCCCGTCCCGTGTAGGGGCGACGCATGCGTCGCCCGGCAAATTGACGCGTCGATTGCGGCGAAGACGGAGGGCGATGCATGCATCGCCCCTACGCTGAGAAGATCGGATGTTCCTGAGCGATGTTCCTGAGATTGGTGAGACAGGCCGCCCGTCCTTGACGAAACCCAGCCGCTGATGAAGAAGTGTCTTCACCCTGTCCGCGAAGGAGAATCCCATGCCAGTCGATCTCAGCGCTGTCGGCAAGCAACTCGCCCCCACCACGTTCACCTACGGAGAGAAGGAAGTCATGCTATACGCGCTCGGCGTCGGCGCGGACGAGTTGCCGTTCACCTACGAACGCGATCTGAAAGTGTTGCCGACCTTCGGCGTGATCCCCGCGTTCCCCGCGCTCTTCGCCATGGGCAACGTGATGCAAGTCAATCCAATGATGGTGCTGCACGGCGAGCAGCGCATCGAGTTGTTCGCGCCCATCCCTACGCGCGGCACTCTGACATCGACCCCGACGATCAAGGGCATCTACGACAAGATCAAGGCCGCGCTCATCGTCGTCGACGCCGACACCGTCGATGAGAAGGGCACGCTACTCTTCCGCAACACCTTCAGCACCTTCGCCCGCGGCGAAGGCGGGTTCGGTGGCGATCGCGGCCCCAGCGGTCCGAAGAACGTACCGCCCCAACGCCCGCCCGACGCCGTGGTGGAGATGAAGACGTTGCCGCAGCAGGCGCTGATCTATCGCTTGTCGGGCGACATGAATCCGCTGCACGCCGATCCCGATTTCGCCAAGATGGGCGGCTACGACCGCCCGATCCTGCACGGGCTGTGTACCTTCGGCCATGTCGGCCGCGCCGTGCTGCAGACCTACTGCGGCAACGACCCGGCGAAATTCAAAGCCTTCGACGTTCGCTTCTCCGGCGTGGTCTTCCCCGGCGAGACCATCGTTGCCGAGATGTGGAAAGAGAGCGCGACCACCATCATCGTCCAAGCCCGCACGAAGGAGCGGGGCGACGTGGCGATCTCCGCCGCGGCGGCGACGGTCGTGGGCTGAGGGGGGCTGACTGAGTTGACCAGAATGACCAGATTGCCCATACTGCGTGAACCATGGCACGCGCCTACCCGGTCTATGAGGCCAAAGCGAAATTGAGCGAGCTGTTGCGCAGCGTAAAGCGCGGACGAACGGTCACGATCTCCGAACGCGGCCGCGAGATCGCGCGCGTCATGCCCATTCGTGCGACACCCGACTTGCCATCGCGTTTGGAGCGCTTGGAACGCGAGGGTGTGATCGTCCCCGCGTCGGGAGCCGTCGCGGACGTTCGCCCGCTGCTGCGCAAGCGGGGCGCCCTGCGGCGCTTTCTCAGCGCGCGCGCATGAGCGTGGCATACGTCGACACGTCGTTTCTTCTGGCGATCGTCTTCGGCGAACCGCACGCGCCGGCATTGCGCCGGCGGCTCGGGCGATACGAGCAGCGACTGTCCGGGGATTTGTTGCGCGCCGAGGCGCTGTCGGCGGCCAGCCGGGAAGGTCTGGCGTTGGATGCACTCCGGCCGGCGCTCGCCGCCATCTCGCTCGTGCTTCCCGAGCGGAGTTTAGAGCGTGAGATGCGCGAGGCGCTCGGCTACGGCTACCTCCGCGGTGCGGACCTCTGGCATCTTGCCTGCGCGCTTTTCGTCGCGGATCAAGACCGCGGTGAGCTGGCGTTCTTGTCGTGCGACACGGCCCAACGAGGGGTGGCGCGCCGCCTCGGTTTCGCCACACCCTGATTAGCCAAGAGCATGGTATGCGGTACGCGCGCGATCTGAAGGACGCGCACGCGCTGCTGGCGGAGCTGGGATAAGTGCTGCTGGTCGCAAATACGATGACGTCTCTTGTAGGGTCTCCTCTCCCGAATGGGAGAAGATCAAGGTGAGAGGGATTTGATGACGCCGAAGGTCACCCTATTTTCTCCGTGCCGTCCAGTCGGCGCGGCAACACAACCAAGGGTGGGCTTCGCCGATCAATTTCATCCCCCTCATCCTGACCTTCTCCCATCCGGGAGAAGGAACCCTCGCGCGAGACGTCACCGCAATGGAGAAAGGCAGCACTAAGTGAAGACGACATGACCTGCCCCCACTGCCGCAGCGACAATCCCGCGGGAAAGAAATTCTGCGGCGACTGCGGCGGCGCGCTGGAGAATCGCTGCCCGCAATGCGGCGCGGAGAATCCAGCGAACAAGAAGTTCTGCGGCGAGTGCGGCTCCACGTTAGTAGGCAGTAGGCAGACGGCAGTAGGCAGTTCCCCTCCGCCCCTAACAGCCAACACCCTAACAGCGAACACCCTCTCCCGACCGCC
>JBGOUW010000581.1:0-3128 GCA_041477755.1 Binatia bacterium | reverse complement strand
CTCGATCGCATCCACGCGCAAAGTCCCGAGCGCGTCGCCATTCAACTCGTGCTCTCCGACGGCCTGTCGGCGCACGCGGCCGAGGCGCACTTCGAACGGCTGTATCCACCCCTGCGCAATCATCTCAAGCGCCTCGGTACGCTCGGCGTGCCGGTAGCAGTGCGCAACGGACGCGTGGCAGTTGCCGACGCGATCGGCGCAGTGGTTGGCGCGCAACTGGTTGTGCACCTTATCGGCGAGCGTCCGGGGCTCGGCACCGCCGACAGCCTCGGCTGCTACCTCACCTTTCATCCCGGCCCGAGCACCACGGACGCAGACCGCAAGTGCGTCTCCAACATCCGCCCGCTGGGGTTAAGCCCGGACGAAGCCGGGGCGACCATCGCCGGCATCTGCCGCCGTATTTTGGAGCGCGAGTCGTCGGGAACGGATTTGGAACTGTAGGAGACGGATTCGGAATTCAACGCAGAGACGCAGGGGCGCGGAGTCGCAGAGGCGGACTTGACGGAAAACGAGACCACTGGGGCGATTGTCGAGTGCGCGGTCGAAGTACATCGAACGCTTGGAGGACCGGGACTGCTTGAAAGTGTATACGAAGAAGCGTTGGTGTGGGAGCTACAACAGCGGGGCTTGTTCGTTCAGCGGCAGGTAGCTCTGCCGATTCCATACAAAGGTCAGACGCTGGCGACGCCTTTGCGGATCGACGTGATTGTGAGCGAACGGGTGATTGTTGAATGCAAAGCCATCACACACTGGAGTGAAGTCTTCGAAGCGCAGATTCTCACCTACCTGCGACTCACGGGACTCAAAGTCGGCCTGGAAATCAACTTTGGTGAACGGTTGGTCAAGGATGGCATCCATCGCGTCGTGAATCATCTGTAATCTCATGTTCCCCCTGCGACTCTGCGCCCCTGCGTCTCTGCGTTGAATTCTGATGTCTGATGTTTCCGCTCAACTGCCACTCACGCCTGCCCGTCGCGCGGCTGGCGTGCGTCACTTGCGCCGCGCGGACGTTCGGCTTGGGCGAATCATCGCCGCGGTCGGTCCCTGCCGCCTCGAAGTACACGACGACAACATCTTCCGCTCCTTGTTTCGCGCGGTGCTCTACCAACAACTCGCGGGCAACGCCGCCGCCGCGATCGAGCGACGGGTGAAGGCGCTCTTCGGCGGCCGCGTGCCGGCGCCTGCACGTTTCCTCAGGGCATCGGACACATCGTTGCGTGCGGCCGGATTGTCGCGGCAGAAGACCGCGTACCTGCGCGATCTCGCCGATCATTTCGCCCGCGGGAAAATTTCGCCGCAGCGGTTGCGGCACTTGCCCGACGAAGACGTGATCGCCGCGGTCACCGCGGTAAAGGGAATCGGCGAGTGGACCGCGCACATGCTGCTGCTCGGCGGCCTCGGCCGCCCCGATGTCTTGCCCGTCGGCGACTACGGCATTCGCAAAGCCGCGCAGTTGCTCTACGCGCTCGACGACCTACCGCGGCGAGATGCGCTGGAAGCGATCGCTGAACCCTGGCGCCCGTACCGCTCGATCGCGTCGTGGTATCTGTGGCGGAGTCTGGATACGAAGGTCGTCGGCTGAGAAGTCTCCGATCTGCGCGGCACCGACACGTCGTCGCTCAGTTTCCCTTCCGCGGCGGGGCTGCTAGGAAGGGCGCCGTGGCGTTGCTGGAAATTCGCGACTTGCGCGTGACCTTTCGCACTCGCAATGGTGACGGGTGCGCGGTGGACGGCGTCTCGTTGTCGCTCGACGTCGGACGCACGCTCGGGGTCGTGGGCGAGTCGGGGTGCGGCAAGACGATGACCGCGCTGTCGGTGCTCCGCCTGGTGCCGCCGCAGGCACGCATTGCGGGCGAGATCGTCTTCGACGGGCGCAATCTGCTCGACCTCAGCGAACGCGACATGCGCGGCGTGCGCGGCAACGACATCGCGATGATCTTTCAAGAGCCGATGTCCTCGCTCAACCCGGTGTTCACCGTCGGCAATCAGATCGCGGAAGCGGTGCGGCTACATCAGGGGCTCGGCCGGAAAGCGGCGCGCACGAAAGCCATCGAGATGCTCAAGCTGGTCGAGATCGCCGAGCCGGAGCGCCGCGTCGACGAGTATCCGCACCAGCTCAGCGGCGGCATGCGCCAGCGGGTGATGATCGCCATGGCGTTGTCGTGCAATCCGCGGCTGCTCATCGCCGACGAGCCCACCACCGCGCTCGATGTGACGATTCAAGCGCAGATCCTCGATCTGATCAGCGGCCTGCGCGATCGCCTCGGGATGGCGCTGCTGCTCATCACCCACGATCTCGGCGTGGTGGCCGAGCGCGCCGATGACGTCGCCATCATGTACGCCGGCCGTGTGGTCGAGCGCGCGCCGGTGACCACCATCTTTGCTCACCCGCTGCACCCGTACACCCGCGGGTTGCTGCGTTCGGTGCCTAAGGTGGGCGACGAGAAGGCCCGCCGGCTCGAAACTATAGCTGGAGTGGTACCGAACCTATTCGATCTGCCGAGCGGCTGTCGTTTCCGCGATCGCTGTCCAATCGCGATCGCGCCCTGCGCCACCACCGACCCACCACTCAACGCCTACGGCGCCGATCACTTCGCGGCGTGCATCCGCGCCCACGAAACGGGCGTTGCCGGAGTCCACGCATGACGCCGCCGGCCGGCATGACTCCGCTGGTCGAAGTGCGCGGGCTGATCAAGCACTTCCCGGTGGGCGCCGGATTCTTCGGCCGCGGCACGCAACAGGTGCGCGCGGTCGACGGCATCGATCTCACCATCAACCCGGGCGAGACCCTCGGCATCGTCGGCGAGTCGGGCTGCGGCAAATCGACGCTCGGGCGACTGGTCTTACGCTTGCTCGAACCGACCGCCGGCGAGGTGATCTTCGACGGCGTGAACTTGCAATCGCTGAGCGCCGCTGCGTTGCGCGCCAAGCGACGCGAGATGCAGATCATCTTTCAGGACCCCTACGGCTCGCTCAACCCGCGCATGCGCGTCGGCACGATCGTCGGCGAGGGTCTGGACATTCATGGCATTGCTCACGGGGACGAGAAGCGGCGGCTGGTGATGAAGCTGCTCGAACGCGTCGGCTTGCGTCCTGATGCCTACGAGCGCTATCCGCATGAGTTCAGT